>NZ_CVTS01000036.1:0-157497 GCF_900004755.1 Pseudomonas sp. 25 R 14
GGCGAATTCTACAGCGTTACACGCTGCTGTCAACACCTCTTTTTCAACTTCCTTTTGGCTTCGATGAACTGAAGCAACCTGCTGCCGAAAACTGTGTAACTCATTGTTTACCAAGGAGTTTTCCGTTTCGACTGCGCCGGAAGTGGGGCGAATTATAGACTTCCTGATTCTGCGGTCAAGGGCTAATTACACTTTTGTTGCAGAAGGTGCTTTTTTAGCAATAAGACGAGGGATTCGACGCATCACAGGCGGGATCCGCAGGAGCAAAAGCAGCGCGCCTATAGAAGCATAGATAGCCCATTCCTTCAGGTCAGCCCGCACGATCCAAAGCATGTGCAATAAACCAAGCCCCAGAATCACATACACCAAGCGATGCAGCTTCTTCCAACGGCTACCCAACCGACGCTGGCTGTAGCGATTAGAGGTCACCGCCAACGCCAGCAGGCCCAGGAAACCCAGCGCCCCCACAATAATGTAGGGCCGCTTGCGTAACTCCACACCCAATTGCGACCAATCCAACCCCAGGATAAATACACAGTAAGCCGCAAGGTGCAGCACCACATAAGCAAAGCACCACAACCCCAACTGCCGGCGCACAGCGATCCACCCTGCCCAACCGCTCAGTTTTTGCAGAGGCGTCATCCCCAGGGTGACCAGCAACAGGATTAGCGTTCCCAGCCCCAGGCGATCAACCAGCACTTTGCCGGGATCTGGCCCCAAGGCCAGGCTCCAGGCCTCATACAACCAATACAACGGCCACACCGCCGCTGCTATAAAGACGCCAACGCGCCATATGGGGTAACGCATCAATAGTTCTTCCGCAGATCAAGGCCCGTATAAAGAGAGGCGACCTCTTGCGAGTAACCGTTGAACATCTGCGTCTCGCGCACATTCGGGCTGAACAAGCCACTGGGCAGCCGTCGTTCCCGCGCCTGGGTCCAGCGCGGATGATCGACCGTGGGATTCACATTCGCATAAAACCCATACTCATCCGCCGCAATGCTTTGCCAGGTAGTTTTCGGCTGCTCACTCACCAGACTGATCCGCACGATGGACTTCACACTCTTGAAGCCATACTTCCATGGCACCACCAAACGCAGCGGCGCACCATTCTGGTTGGGCAATTCACGCCCATACATGCCCACCGCCAGGATCGCCAGAGGATTCATCGCCTCATCCAGGCGCAACCCTTCTACATAAGGCCAGTCGATCAGGCCGAAGCTCGAACGCTGGCCCGGCATGCTCTTGGGGTCCTGGAGGGTTTCAAAGCGGATGTACTTGGCCTTGGAGGTCGGCTCAACCTGTTTCAGCAGGGCTGATATGGGGAACCCCATCCAGGGAATGACCATCGACCATGCCTCGACACAGCGCAGACGGTAGATCCGCTCTTCCAACTGATACGGCTTCATGAAGTCTTCCAAGGCATAACGCCCCGGCTTTGCAACCTCCCCATCAATTACGACGCTCCATGGCTCGGTCTTGAGTGACCCGGCATTCGCCGCCGGGTCGCTCTTGTCGGTACCGAACTCATAGAAGTTGTTGTAGTGGGTCGCATCCTTGAATGGCGTGATGGCTTCGTCTTTGACCGTCACCGCCTGCCATTGCGTACCAGGCAGCTTCTCGGTAAACCAGCCGGGAGCCTTGCCGGGCTCGACATCGGCATAACGCGCAGCGTCAGCCGCACTCGCCCAACGCGGCAGGCTACTGGCCGCGATACCGGCAAGCGCGCCACCGAGCAAACTGCGACGGGAGAAATAGAGGGATTCTGGGGTGACATCCGATTCGTGGCAGTCGGACGCTTTGGGCAACTTGATTAACATGGCAACTCCGCAGCATTGGAGAACTGATGCACCAATAGACTGCGGAGTATGGGGGAAATTACATTAAGGCAATGTTTTGTCCCGGCGAAGATGCAGCAGGTACTGAACCGGACCCGATGCGGCATACACCAGGAACGCCAGCAGCAGAATCCGCGGTGGATCGCTGAAGACGACCGCGAAGACCAGCACCACCACCAGAATCGCCACGAAAGGCACTCGCCCCTTCAGGTCGAACTCCTTGAAGCTGTTGTACTTGATGTTACTGACCATCAGCATGCCGGCCGCCGCAACCATCAAGGCCACCAGGAACGACATCTTCGAACCCTGGATACCGTAATCACTGAACGCCCAGACAATACCCGCCACCACACCTGCCGCGGCAGGGCTGGCCAGGCCAATGAAGTAGCGTTTGTCGGCAGTACCTACCTGGGTATTGAAGCGCGCCAGACGCAGCGCAGCTCCCGCCACATAGATGAAGGCAACCATCCAGCCAACCTTGCCCATATCTCCCAGCGCCCAGGCAAACGCCAACAACGCAGGTGCGACACCAAAGGCAACCATGTCCGACAGAGAGTCGTACTCGGCACCGAAGGCGCTTTGGGTATTGGTCATCCGCGCCACGCGCCCATCAAGGCCGTCGAGCACCATGGCCACGAAGATCGCGATGGCGGCAAAACCGAAGTATTTGCTGGCACTCGCCGCATCACCTGCCGCCAAGGCGCTCTGGGCGCTCATGGAATTGATGATGGAGTAGAAACCGGCAAACAGGTTCGCCGTGGTGAACAGGTTGGGCAGAAGATAGATGCCACGATGCCGGACCTTGCGGCCTTCCGCGTCATGCCCTTCTTCGACATGCTCATCGATCGGTAGCAGGCTTTCGGCGTCAGAGGCCTGGTTTGGCTCTTCGGGACGTTCGCTCATGGACTTTACCTTGCAACGGTGTGAAAAAATTCGACAGACACTTGCGGCGAGTGTTCGCCCGCAAACGATGCAGCTTTATACCAGAACCAGCCCTCAAACGAAAAAACGCGGCCGAGGCCGCGTTTTCACTTGATACGTACGACTTAGTTCTTGGCTTTGTCGACAATCTTGTTGGCACCGATCCACGGCATCATGGAGCGCAGTTGCTCGCCGATGATTTCGATACCGTGAGCGGCGTTGTTACGACGCTTGGCGGTCATCGAAGGGTAGCCGGTTGCACCTTCGCTGATGAACATTTTGGCGTACTCGCCGTCCTGAATACGTTTCAGGGCGTTGCGCATGGCCTGACGGGATTCGGCGTTGATCACTTCCGGACCGGTCACGTACTCGCCGTATTCTGCGTTGTTGGAGATCGAGTAGTTCATGTTGGCGATACCGCCTTCGTACATGAGGTCAACGATCAGCTTCAGTTCGTGCAGGCACTCGAAGTAGGCCATTTCCGGCGCGTAGCCAGCTTCAACCAGGGTTTCGAAACCAGCTTTTACCAGCTCGACGGTACCGCCGCACAGAACGGCTTGCTCGCCGAACAGGTCGGTTTCGGTCTCGTCCTTGAAGGTGGTTTCGATGATGCCGGTACGACCACCACCAACGCCTGCGGCGTAGGACAGTGCAACATTCTTGGCGTTGCCCGAGGCGTCCTGATAGATCGCGATCAGGTCAGGGATACCGCCGCCTTTGACGAACTCGGAACGTACGGTGTGGCCTGGAGCCTTGGGCGCGATCATGATCACGTCGAGGTCAGCGCGCGGTACTACCTGGTTGTAGTGGATCGCGAAGCCGTGGGAGAAGGCCAGGGTGGCGCCCTTCTTGATGTTCGGCTCGATTTCGTTCTTGTACAGCGCGGACTGGAACTCGTCCGGGGTCAGGATCATGACCAGGTCGGCAGCAGCAACAGCGGAAGCAACGTCAGTCACTTTCAGGCCATGAGCCTCTGCCTTGGCAACGGTCGCCGAGCCTTTGCGCAGGCCAACGGTCACGTCAACGCCGGAGTCTTTCAGGTTGCACGCTTGAGCGTGGCCCTGGGAACCGTAGCCGATGATGGCAACTTTTTTGCCCTGGATGATCGACAGGTCACAATCTTTTTCGTAATAAACTTTCATGAGGTTCCTCTATATATCCAGGCCCTTAGGCCATTCACTAATTGGGTTAGATGCTGAGTACTTTGTCGCCACGGGCAATCCCGGTGACACCACTGCGTACGGTTTCCAGAATCGAGGCCGTCCCGATCGACTGGATGAAGCTGTCCAGCTTGTCGCTTGTACCGGTCAGTTGCACGGTATAAACGCTGGCGCTCACATCGACGATCTGCCCGCGATAAATATCGGTAGTGCGTTTGATCTCGGCACGCTGGGCGCCCGTGGCCTTGACCTTGACCAGCATCAGCTCGCGCTCGATGTGGGCACTTTCCGACAAGTCGACCAGCTTGACCACTTCGATCAGCTTGTTGAGGTTCTTGGTGATCTGCTCGATCACCTCATCGTGGCCTACAGTAGTCAACGTCAGACGCGACAGGGTCGGGTCTTCGGTCGGGGCCACGGTCAGGCTTTCGATGTTGTAGTTGCGTTGCGAAAACAGGCCGACAACACGAGACAGAGCGCCGGGTTCGTTCTCCAGAAGCAGGGAGATAATGTGCCGCATGATTAGGTTCGCTCCGTCTTGTTCAGCCACATGTCGCGCATAGAGCCGTCTTTGATCTGCATCGGGTAGACGTGCTCGCTGGTGTCGACCTGGATGTCGATGAACACCAGGCGATCCTTCATGGCGAACGCCTCTTCCATCTTCGGCTTCAGATCCTTCAAATCGGTGATGCGCATGCCGACGTGGCCATAGGCTTCAACCAACTTGACGAAATCAGGCAGCGATTCCATGTAGGAATGGGAGTGACGGCTGTTGTAGCTCATGTCCTGCCACTGGCGAACCATGCCCAGTACACCGTTGTTCAGGCAGACGATCTTCACCGGCAAGCCATATTGCAGGCAGGTCGACAGCTCCTGGATGTTCATCTGGATGCTGCCCTCACCGGTCACGCATGCAACGTCGGTGTCGGGGAAGCTCAGTTTCACACCCATGGCCGCAGGGAAACCAAAGCCCATCGTGCCCAGGCCACCGGAGTTGATCCAGCGGTTAGGCTTGTCGAACTTGTAGTACTGCGCGGCGAACATCTGGTGCTGGCCCACGTCGGAGGTCACAAAGGCGTCGCCCTTGGTCACTTCGCACAGGGTTTCGATCACGGTCTGTGGCTTGATAATGCTGCCGTCGCCCTTGTCGTAAGGGAACAAGCCGCGATCGCCACGCCATTCGTCGATCTGCTTCCACCAACTGGCAACGGACTCCTTGTTCGGTGCCTCACCGATGTCCTTGAGCGCGGCGACCATTTCGGTCAATACGCTTTCCACTGGACCTACGATCGGCACGTCGGCCTTGATGGTCTTGGAGATGGACGCCGGGTCAATATCGATGTGGATGATCTTGGCATTCGGGCAGAACTTACTCGCGCCGTTGATCACCCGGTCATCGAACCGCGCCCCCACGGCCAGAATCACATCGGCGTGGTGCATGGTCAGGTTGGCGGTGTAGCTGCCGTGCATGCCGAGCATGCCGACGAACTGACGATCCGAACCCGGGAAGGCGCCGAGCCCCATCAGGGTGTTGGTCACTGGCAGGTTCAGCATCTTGGCCAGTTCGGTCAGCGGTGCGGAACCGCCGCCCAGGATCACCCCACCGCCGGAGTAAAGCACTGGGCGCTTGGCCGCCAGGAGCATTTCTGCTGCCTTGCGGATCTGCCCCGAGTGCCCACGAACAGCCGGGCTGTAGGAGCGCAGCTTGGCTTTCTTCGGGAAGACGTATTCGAATTTTTCCGCCGGGTTGGTCATGTCTTTCGGGATATCGACCACCACCGGACCCGGGCGACCGGACTGTGCGAGGTAGAAGGCCTTTTTCATGACGTCCGGGATCTCCGACGGATGCTTGATCATGAAGCTGTGCTTCACGATCGGCCGGGAGATACCGATCATGTCGGTTTCCTGGAATGCATCGGTACCAACCATGGTGCTAGGCACCTGGCCGGAAATGATCACCATCGGAATGGAGTCCATATAAGCAGTCGCGATGCCGGTAATGGCATTGGTTGCACCTGGGCCGGACGTTACCAGGACCACGCCGGCTTTACCGGTGGCACGGGCATAACCGTCAGCCATATGGGTCGCGGCCTGTTCGTGGCGAACCAGGATGTGGGTAACACCAGGTTCCTTGAACAGTGCGTCGTAGACATGCAGCAGAGCACCACCTGGGTACCCGTAGATATAGTCGACGCCTTCGTCACGCAAAAAGCGGACGAGCATCTCACCACCAGATAAAAGCTCCACGTTGTTCACCTCTAAAACGCCAGAATACCGTCCGTTGAAAACCGACGGGTCTTAATAGGTTTACTTCTCAACAGAGCATGAGCGACGGTGGTCGCCGACTACGTCAGCACTGACTGAGCAAGTATTGGGATCGTCCCAAGTGTTGCGGGCTTTTCCCACCCAGCGCGAGGTAACGCGTTGCGGGTGTAACAGGTCGGCGCGGATGTGCGCCTCATGATCTGCTGAGCGGGCCTGCTTCTGGCAGTCCCGATACAGCGGACTTTGGATTCTTCTGTTTCAGCCCCTTCAAGTCAAGCAATAATTGCGCTTTTTTCCAACTAAGCGCATGAGAACGCAGAAGAAAGGGGTTTGAGGAGGGATAAAACTCGCCTGAATGTCGTCAAGCGGTAGAAATGTGCGCAAGACTGCCGGAAAACCCGGCAGTCAGGCAATTAACGAGCGTCGACGATCAGTTGGTCGAACTTTTTCAGCGCATTGCGCAAGCCGAGGCTCTCGCGCGGACGATCGGCGTAGACCATCTCGGCCATCTCCAGGATTCCCGACGCATTGGGCAGCGGCAAGTCCTGCTCCAGGATCTGTTTCATCCGGGCCAGGAAAATCCACTGCAACCACTGATGAAAATCCAGGGTATCGACAGAAAAAGGCTCGACGCTGCTCAGCGCCTCGGCGCTGGGAGACACTTCGTCCCACCAGCCCTGCACGCGCAGTTCACGCTCAATCAACAGCAACTGTTCGGCAATCGCCGGAAAACGCGAATCCATCAGAGGCTGACCTTGGCTTTTTGCCGGGCCTGGGCTGCGCCAGCGGCGTCACCTTGCGCAGCGCGCGCATCACCAATCAAGGCCCACAGACTGGCTTGCAGGTCAGGGCGACCATTGGCCATGGTCAAGCCACGACGGGCGAACTGTTCAGCTTGTGGCGCATCCCCCTGGGCCATGCGCACTTGTGCCAGGCGATACAGAACCTGTGGTTCACGCGGCGCTACACGCTGGGCGCGCTCAAGGCTGGACGATGCGCCGTTCAAGTCACCACCAGCCTGCTGTTGCTGGGCGGTCGTGAGCAAGGCCAGGACCGGACCGTCCAATTGCTCGTCGGCAGACAGCCCACCGCTGCTTGCGGAAGGAATCCCACTCGGTGTCGAAGGCATGGAGTAGCTGCCCTGGTTGATCGGCGCCGTTTGAATCGGCGCGGAGTTCGACGGACCCGGGGTGATTGGCCCAGGCGTCCATGGCGCGGAGCTGATCGGCGCAGAAGTCGTGGCACCACCGCCCGGAACCATGACCACCACCCCGGATTCCTGAGGCACGGCCTGCGTCGTGGCTGGGTTCGGACGCGTGACCACGGTCTGGCGAAAACCGCCATTGGCCGAAATCCGATCATTGTTGGACACGGCCGTGCCGGAATCCACCACCGGGATGGAGCCACGCTGCACGGTGGAACAACCACTGAGCAAAGCCAATGTTGTAACAGCTGGAATCAACCACTTGTTCACTTGAAATCCTCTTTGCTTAATTCATCCAGCCCTTGACCCAATCCATCACCGAATCCGCGTCTGTGGGCACGCCACCACACGGTGCGCCGGCTGGCGGTTCGCTGCCGCGAATATACGGCATCTGCACCGCGCCCGGACAGTTGGCATCGGAGCCCTGGCCGGTATGGGGATCGATCCAGGCCTGAACGATATTGTCAGGTTGTGGCATGTTCAGTGGCAGCGGGTCGGCCTTGCGCATAAAGCTGGTCCAGACCTGCAGGGCGCCGGTCGCGCCGGTAAAAGGTGTCTTGCCGTTGTCATCACGCCCCAGCCAGACCACCGCGAGCAGGTCCTGGCTGAAACCGGCGAACCAGCTGTCACGGGAATCGTTACTGGTACCGGTCTTGCCAGCCAGCGTCAGGTTGGACGGCAACACGCTGTAGACCGAGCGCCCGGTACCTTCGCGCATGACGCGCTGCATGGCGTTCTGGGTCAGGTAGATGGAGGCTGGATCAAAGCGCTGTTCAATCTGGAACGGATAACGCTTGAGCGGCTCGCCTTCCGCCGTGAGAACACTACGAATCCCGCGCATCGGCGTGTTGAAACCACCGTTGGCGAGGGTCTGGTACATGGTTGCCACTTCCATCGGGCTCAAGCCCCCCGCGCCCAGCAACATCGACGGGAACGCCGGGAACTCGCGGCTGACGCCCAGTCGCGCCAGCGTCTTGAGCACATTCGGCACACCCAGTTCCAGGCCAAGTCGCGCCGTGGACAAGTTGTAGGAATGCGCCAGGCCCTGGTACAGGAAAACCGTACCGTGGGAGCGGCGATCATAGTTCTGCGGCTTCCACACCTGACCATCGGCACCCTTGACCGAAAACGCCTCGTCGGACAACCAACTGGTCAGTGTGTATTTGCTCGGTTTTTCCAGCGCAGTGAGGTACACCGCCGGTTTGATCAGCGAGCCAATCGGCCGCACGGCATCCAGCGCCCGATTGAAACCGGCGAAGCTGGCCTGACGGCTACCGATCATGGCCTGGACTTCACCGGTTTCCGGATTGGTCACCACCATGGCGGCTTCGACTTCGTCCGAGCCTTTACGCCCGGCCAGGCGCTTGAAGGTATCGCTGACCGAAGCCTCGGCCTTCATCTGCAGGATCGGGTCGAAACTGGTGAAGATCCGCAGGCCTTCTTCGGTCAAGTCTTCGTCGCGATAATCTTCGCGCAACTGGCGTTTGACCAGGTCGATAAAGCCGGGGAACGAGCTGTCTGCCAACTTGCCACGGGTGGTGACACCCAGGGGCATCTTCTTCGCGGCAGCCACCTGTTCAGCGCTAGCAACGCCCTGCTGCTCCAGCACATCGAGCACCAGATTGCGGCGTTCCAGCGCCCGCTCCGGGTTACGACGTGGGTTGTAATAGGACGGCCCCTTGACCATACCCACCAGCAACGCCACCTGGTGCAGCTTCAATTCGGACAATGGTTGACCGAAGAAGAACTGGCTGGCCAGGCCGAAACCGTGCACCGCCCGCTGGCCATCCTGGCCGACAAACACCTCATTGAGGTACGCCTCCAGAATTTCCTGCTTGCTGTAATGCAGCTCCAGCAACATTGCCATCATGGCTTCGGTGAGTTTGCGAGTCAGGCTGCGTTCACTGGTCAGGTAGAAATTCTTGACCAATTGTTGCGTCAGCGTACTGCCACCCTGGGTCATCCGCCCGCCGGAGGTGTTGACCCACACGGCACGGGCGATGGACTTGGGCGATACACCCCAGTGGCTATAGAAGTCCCGATCTTCGACCGCGACCAGGGTTTCCAACAGGTAGGGCGGTACCTGATCGATCTTGATCAGGATGCGATCTTCAAGGTTCTTCGGGTAAATCCCGCCGATCAGCAACGGCTCAAGGCGCACCACCGGCAGTTTGCCGCCATTGAGTGCCGACAGCTCGGCAACGTAATCACCGGAGAAGCGCACACGCACAGGCTGCGCCTTTTCCAGGCCTTCATAGAACTGGAAACCCCGGGTATTCAAGTCAACCGTGTTCCCGCTGACAGCCGCAGCGCCCGGGCCGTTGGCCACGGCTTCACGCCGATAGCCCAGCGCATCGAGTTCGGTGAGGAAGTCCGCCTTGCTCAGCTTCTGGCCGGTAAACAGTTCCAGCGGGCGAGCGTAGACCTTCGCCGGGATGGTCCAGCGTTTGCCTGAGAACTTCTCCTGGACCACCGCATCAAGGTAGACCGCGATGCCTGCGATCACCACCAGGCCCACCAGGCCGAGCTTGAGCGCCCAGCCCAACCAGGGGCGCAGGCTGCGGGGAGGAGGTTTTTTACGGGAACGGGGAGATCGGGTACGAGTCATGGCGGCGGATTATACGCACTTTATTGATGATCAACATGAACCGGACGGCGGTTTGCATGACCGGCTTGAGCGGCCATAATGCGCACCATTATTTTCCCAGACTCCGAAGGATCGCCCGTGAGCCAGCCCCTGATTGCCGCCCTGCAAAACCCGGCCTTGTTTCCTCATCCGGTCGACGCGTTTCAAGTCATCGAAACCCATATTTCCTGGGTCCTGCTCACCGGCCCCTATGCCTATAAAATCAAGAAGCCGGTGAACTTCGGCTTCCTCGACTTTACCCAATTGGACGCCCGCGGCCACTTCTGCAATGAAGAGCTGCGCCTCAACCAACGCCTGACACAAGATTTGTATCTTGACGTGTTGCCGATCACCGGCAGCGCTGAAGCACCGCAACTGGGCGGCGAAGGCCCAGCCATTGAATATGTGCTGAAAATGCGCCAGTTCCCGCAAAGCCAACTGCTGAGCACGTTGCAGGCCAATGGCGAGCTGACCAGTGGCCACATTGATGAGATGGCCAGCCAGATTGCCCACTTTCACCTGAGCGCGCCCAAGGTTCCCGAAGCCCATCCCGCCGGCACCCCGAACGAGGTGATGGCGCCGGTGCGGCAGAACTTCGAGCAGATTCTTCCCTTCCTCAGCGACAAGGCCGACCTGGCCCAACTGCAAGCCCTGCAAGCCTGGGCCGAGAGCAGCTTTGAACGCCTCAAGCCGCTGCTGGAGCAACGCAAGCTCAATGGCTTTACCCGTGAGTGCCACGGTGATATTCACCTGGGCAACGCGACCATGATCGACGGGCACGTGGTGATCTTCGACTGCATCGAGTTCAACGAACCGTTTCGCTTCACCGACGTGTGCGCCGACACTGGCTTCCTGGCCATGGACCTGGAAGACCGTGGCCTCAAGTCGCTGGCCCGACGCTTTATCAGCCAGTACCTGGAGCTGACCGGCGATTACCAGAGCCTGGAGCTGCTGAACTTCTATAAAGCCTACCGTGCCCTGGTGCGGGCCAAGGTCGCGCTGTTCAGCATGCCGTCCGAGGCAACACCGGTCGAGCGGGCCACCACCCTGCGCCAATACCGCAACTACGCCAACCTGGCCGAAAGCTACAGCACCATCCCCTCGCGCTTCCTGGCGATTACCCATGGCGTGTCGGCGACCGGCAAAAGCCACGTGGCGATGCGTCTGGTCGACGCGCTGGGCGCCATTCGCCTGCGCTCGGATGTCGAGCGCAAACGCCTGTTCGGCGAGCAGCAGGTCGAAAATACCCCGCAAGCCGGGATTTATGCCGCAGATGCCAGCGCAGCGACCTACGCCCGCCTGCATACCCTCGCCGAAACCGTGCTGCGCGCAGGCTTCCCGGTGGTCCTGGATGCGACCTACCTCAAGCGTGAGCAACGCGCCGCTGCCGCCCAGGTCGCAGAAGCAACCGGGGCGCCCTTCCTGATCCTTGATTGCAATGCACCGCAGGCTGTTATCGCCAGTTGGCTGGCAAAACGTCAGGCAGATAAAAACGATCCGTCTGACGCCACCCTGGCAGTCATTGAAGAGCAGCAAGCCAGCCGTGATCCCCTGAGCGCCGAAGAACTGCTGCTGAGCAAACGGGTCGAGACCAATGAAAGCGGGACACTGGACGCACTGGTTGCCCATGTCCGCCAACGCTTGCCGGGCCTGTAATAAATATTTCTTGGCCGTGAAGCCGTTAACAGCTCACGGCCAGCAATAGTGGCACTATAATGGCGTCATAATTCCAACGGGAGATGCCGCCATGGGCCAGCCGAAGCTGCTTGATACCCCGCTCTACGCACTACTGCATAAAGATGACATCCGTGGCTTCAACCAGGAACGCCCCAAGGGTGGCCCCATCGATATGCGCGGTGGCGATTTCCGTGGGCTCGACCTGCGGGATCTGGACGCTGCCGGCGTGGACTTCACCGACGCCTACTTCCGCTCGGCCGACTTGCGTGGCCTGGACCTGCGCGACTGTTCGCTGGAAGGCGCCAGCCTGGCCCATGCGCAGATTTCAGGCGCTTACTTCCCGCCCGAACTGAGCGCTGACGAGATCCTCATGTCGGTCAATTTCGGCACTCGCCTGCGTTACCGCACCCGCTGACAGCACATCCTCACCCCCGGCCCCGCGCAATGCGGGCTGGGGGCTTGCGCCGCTCACCGTCAACATTCCAGCGCCAGCCTTAGAAGCGTTTACATCGTTTCTGAGCAAAGAACTACGCTTTTCCTACTGAGCGCTACACTCCTTTCAGGCTTGCCTGGTCACGATACCCACCGAACCATTCGGCCGTCGCAAGGAGGCTTGATGAATGATGAGCTGCAACACCTGAAAAACCTTGGCAAGACCTCGGCACAATGGCTGCATGCGGTGGGCATCCATAGCGCTTCGGACCTGCGCCGCCTGGGCGCGGTAGACGCCTACCGGGCAGTACGCACCCGCGGCTTCCGGGCTTCCAAAGTCCTGCTGTATGCCATCGAAGGCGCATTGATGGATGTGCATTGGAACGATATTCCAACCGAGCGCAAGGAAGCCCTGAATCGCCAATTGGACGCACTGTCGGTCCGCAACAAGAGCTGAGAGGGCCTGATGCCCAGCGTTTTCGGGAATTCCAAACAGACGTTTGAGGAAACATCCCGGGGCCGCAAAAACAAATGTTGACTCTTAAATGAGAATCGTTATGATTATCACAACTGGTCGCGAGATCAGCCGATAACTGAAAGACCATTGGTTCGGACTCTCAGCTTATCTCCTCATCAGGCTAATCACGGTTATTTGACCCGGCTCTTGCCGGGTCTTTTTTTGCCTACGGTTTTTTAACGGGCGATGATCAATGGATGACCTAGCTCAGGATGGGGCTGCACCAGTACATCCAGGCCAAACACCGCCTTGAGCAGTTCAGGACGCAACACCTGCGTCGGCGTATCCAGGGCATGGGGGCGGCCGTTCTCCAGCAGCAGGATACGGTCGCAGTAGCGCGCGGCCAGGTTCAGGTCGTGGAGGATCACCAGCACGGCGGCACCACGGTCAGCGAATCTGCGGATAGCCTGCAAGGTGGTGTGCTGGTGCAAGGGGTCAAGCATCGAGGTCGGCTCATCGAGCAATAACGTCTGCCCAGCTTCACCCGGCCATAGTTGCGCCAGTACCCGCGCCAGGTGCACGCGCTGGCGCTCGCCACCGGACAAAGCCAGGTAGCTGCGCCCGCTCAAATGGCCCACATCGGCGGCCTGCAAGGCGGCGGCGATGATTTCATCGTCGCGCACGCGCCCGGTCTGATGGGGCAAGCGCCCCATGCCCACCACTTCCTCGACGCGAAAAGCGAAGTCCAGGGTCGACACTTGGGGCAGCACCGCAAGGCGCTGGGCCCGTTGCGCGCCCTGCCAATCCTTTAGCGCGCGATCGCCCAGCCATACCTGCCCCTCATCCGGGTGCAACTGCGCACACAATGCACCGAGCAATGTGCTTTTGCCCGCGCCATTAGGGCCCAGCACGCCCAAGACTTCACCCGGCCTGAGGTCCAGGGTCACATCGGCCAATACGGTTTTGCGACCGCGACGGACCTGCAGGTTTTCCACTCGCAGCATCAGGCGCGCCCTCGTAACAGCAAGTAAAGAAAGAACGGGGCGCCGATAAAGGCGGTAACAATCCCAATGGGCAATTCCGCGGGTGCCAGGGCCAGGCGCGCTACCAGGTCAGCGAATAACAACAGGCTCGCGCCAGCCAGCACCGAAGCCGGCAACAGCACCCGGTGATCCGGCCCGGCCAGCAGCCGCACAAGGTGCGGCACCACCAGCCCGACAAAACCGATCAACCCTGCGGCCGCGACCGCTGCGCCCACCCCGAGGGCCGTGCAAAACACCAGCTCACGCTTGAGCCCCTCAACGTTGATCCCCAGGTGACTGGCTTCCGATTCCCCCAGGAGCAAAGCGTTGAGCGCCTTGGCCCGGCGCGGTAGCCACAGCGCCACACCGGCACTGACCAGCAACAACGGCCACAAACGCGAGTAGCTGGCACCATTGAGGCTGCCCAGGTTCCAGAACGTCAGGGTGCGCAAGGTGGCGTCATCCGCCAGGTAGGTGAACAGGCCCACCGCCGAGGCCGCCAGTGCGGTCAA
The DNA here is from genome assembly GCF_900004755.1 of Pseudomonas sp. 25 R 14. NCBI lineage: Bacteria > Pseudomonadati > Pseudomonadota > Gammaproteobacteria > Pseudomonadales > Pseudomonadaceae > Pseudomonas > Pseudomonas sp. 25 R 14. The sequence continues at coordinate 14,115 of NZ_CVTS01000036.1, forward strand.
GGCGATGCCGGCCAACAGCATGGTTGCGACATTGGTCTGGCCGTCACGTCGTCCCAGGCGATAGACCAGCGCAGTCACACCCAGCCCGCCGAGAAACGCACACAACGACAGCAGATACGGCCCCACGGCATCCGGCAGGCCACCGAAGGCCGCGCCACCGACGATGGCCACCGCCGCCCCCAGCGCGGCGCCACTGGACACGCCGACCAAACCCGGGTCGGCCAACGGGTTGCGGAACAACCCCTGCATCGCCACCCCCGACAGCGCCAGCACCCCGCCAACCGCCAGCCCCAACAAGGTGCGCGGTAAACGGATCTGCCCGAGAATCAACTCGGCCTGCTCCAACCCCTGGGCCTCGATGGGCACGCCAAGCAAACGCAAGGCGGCGCGCAAGGTGTCGAGCAATGGCAGGCTGACCGGCCCCAAAGCCAGGGACAGCCAGATCGCCAATACACATAACAGGCTCAAACCGATGAACAGCGCGCGCGGTTTAACCAGAGTCGTCATGGGGCAGCTTGGGTTTTAGGCGGATAGAACCCGGCGGACAAGGCTTGCAGGCTGGCCGGCAAACGCGGCCCCAGGCCACCGACCAACAAGGTGGGGTCCAACTCAAAGACTCGCCCGGTCTTGGCCGCAGAAGTGGCTGCCAGAATCGGGTTTTCCTTGAACAAGGCCGCGCGGGCTGCCTCGCCACTCAGGGCGCGATCAGAGAACACCAGCACTTCAGGACTCAGCCCCGCCAGGGACTCTACGGAAAATGGCTTGTAGCCACTGTGCGTCGCCAGGTTGTGCCCACCGGCGTGTTGCAGCACCCAATCGGCGGCAGTGTCCTTGCCGGCGATCAGTGGTTTGCCACCGGCATGCCCGAGCACCAGCAGCACACCTGGGGCCTTTTGCCGGGTTTGCGCCTGGGCCACAGCGGCTTTCTGCTCGTCCAGTTGCTGCTGATAGGTGTTGAACAGTGCCGCAGCCTTGGCTTCGGCCCCCAACAGTTTGCCAAGATGTTGCAGGTTGCCTTGCAGGGTCGGCAAATCCGGCTGCGCGGAGAACAGCTCCACTTGCACGCCTGCACCACGTATCTGCGCCAGCACCGGCGGCGGCCCCATTTCCTCGGTGCCCACCAGGATTTGCGGGCGCAGGCTCAAGATCCCTTCGGCCGACAGTTGGCGCTGGTAACCGATACTGGGCAGTGCCTTGAGTGATTGCGGATGCTGACTGGTGGTGTCGACACCCACCAGTTTGGACTCCCCACCCAGGGCCGTCACCCACTCCGACAATGCACCGCCTGCACTGACCCAGCGTTGTGGCAGCTCAGAGGCTTGTGCCCCGTGGTTGACCAGCAGTCCGACAACAAGCGCAATAGCGCTGGTACTCAGGCGCATAAAAGGGTTTCCTTCCAAGGGGTGGAGCCACTGAATCACTCAATCGTGTGACAGATCCTGGCGGTCTGGCATCGTACTGAGCACGCAGTCAGCTAACGGGCGAAGCCGGCATTTGATAATTGTTTGCATTTGAACGTCAAGCGCCAGGCTCGCCCATAAACCCTGGATCGCCCTGCAGCCCTTGACCCGCACCACCTGAGAACACTCATGAAGTTTCTGTGCCCGTCCCACGAACTTGCCCAAGACAGCAGCCGCGGCTTCGATCTCGATGGCCGCAAGCTGTTTGCCGTACGCCGCGAAGGCCGGGTGTATTTCTATATCAACCGTTGTCCTCATCGCGGCGTACCGCTGGAATGGCAACCTGACCGGTTTCTCGATCCCAGCGCGAGCATGATCCAATGTGCCACCCATGGCGCATTGTTTCTGATCGAAAACGGCGAATGCGTCGCCGGCCCCTGCGCAGGCCAAAGCTTGACCCCCCTGCCCGGCCGCGAGGACGCACAGGGATTGTGGGTACAGCTCTAGGGGTTGAGCAACACTGGCAGTGGGCGATCGATATAGATTTGCTGCGCACTCACCTGCACACCGTAAGCTAAGACTTGCACCCCGGCAGCCTTGGCTTCACGCAGTGCCGCGGCATAGCCCGCGTCGATTTCCTCGGCCGGCCGTACACCGTCGATGCCAGACAGATTCACACAGTACAACTGCACGGCTCGTACACCGCTGCGAGCCAGATGCGCCAGCTCACGCAAATGTTTGGCCCCACGCTGAGTCACCGCATCGGGAAACGCTGCGATAGGCGTGCCGTCAAACCCCAGGGTGACACTTTTGACTTCGACATAAGCTGCACCGTCGGGGTAGTCCAGGCGAAAGTCGATACGGCTCTTCTCCTGGCCGTAGGGCACTTCGCGCTTTAAGGCGGTAAAGCCGTTGAGTTCGGTGATCACTCCAGCATTCAGCGCTTCTTCAACCAGTTGATTGGCGCGCGCGGTGTTGACGCACGCCAGGCGGCCCTGGGGTGTTTGCGCGATTTCCCAGGTCCCCGGCAGCTTGCGCTTGGGGTCGTTGGAGCGGCTGAACCAGACTTGCCCGCCCTCGACCATGCAGTTGAACATCGAGCCAGTGTTCGGGCAGTGGATGGTCAGCAATTCGCCGGCTGCGGTTTCGATGTCGGCCAGAAAGCGCTTGTAGCGGCGAATCAGCCGACCTTCTTCGAGGGGAGGATGAAAGCGCATCAGCCTTGCCAACTCTGCAAGCCACGGGCAATGCGTTCCACTGCTTCCTGTAGTCGATCAAGGTTTTGCGTGTAGGCAAAACGCACATGATGACCGGCCTGGAAGCGACCGAAATCCAACCCTGGCGTGAATGCCACATGCTCGGTTTCCAGAAAATGCCGGCAGAACGCGAAAGCATCGCCACCAAAGGCGCTGATATCGGCATACAGGTAAAACGCCCCTTCAGGCTCGACCGCAATACCGAAACCCAACTCGCGCAGAGCCGGTAACAAAAAGTCACGCCGGCGCCCGAATTCGGCCCGTCGCTCTTCAAGAATCGCCAGGGTCTGCGGGGTAAAACAGGCCAATGCTGCGTGCTGGGCCATGCTGGGGGCGCTGATGTACAGGTTCTGCGCCAGTTTCTCCAGTTCGCCCACGGCTGCGGGGGGCGCCACCAGCCAGCCAAGGCGCCAACCGGTCATGCCGAAATACTTCGAAAAACTGTTTAGGACGAACGCGTCATCATCCACTTCCAGCACGCTGGCTGCGTCAGTGCCATAGGTCAGGCCGTGATAGATCTCATCCACCACCAAATGGCCATTGCGCGCCTTGATCGCACTGGACAGGCCAGCCAGCTCATCACGGGTCAGGATGGTCCCGGTCGGGTTGGCCGGCGAGGCAACCAAGGCCCCCACGCTGTCCTGGTCCCAATAACGCTCCACCAGGTCGGCGGTCAGTTGGTAACGCACCTCGGGACCAACCGGCACCAGTTGCGCCGCACCCTCGACCAGTCGCAGGAAATGCCGGTTACAGGGGTAGCCAGGGTCCGCCAGCAACCAGTGCTTGCCGGGATCCACCAGCAGGCTGCTGGCCAACAGCAAGGCCCCGGAGCCGCCCGGGGTGATCAGGATGCGCTCGGGGTCGATGTTCAAGCCATAGCGCTGCTGGTAGAAACCACTGATGGCCTCGCGCAACTCCGGCAGGCCACGGGCAGCGGTGTAGCGGGTCTTGCCATTGGCCAGCGCGGCCTGGCCGGCCTGGATGATCGGCTCGGCGGTGGTGAAGTCCGGTTCGCCGATCTCCAGGTGAATCACATCATGGCCAGCGGCCTGTAGCTCATTGGCCCGCGCCAGCAACGCCATGACATGAAAAGGTTCGATAGCACGACTGCGAGCACTGTAGGGCTGAGCCATTAGCCTTCCTTAACAATGAGGACAAAATCGGGATTCTACCGAACCCGTGAGGTAAAACATGTTCTATTGCCTGCCTGGCTGGCGATGATGAGCCGGGCAAGCGCCGGCAAAAAGACTAAAATCATCATTCGGGACGATGCATGCCCGGCCACGGCGGGTCGCAGCCGTTTGCAACCCCGGCGCGACGGGCCCAGACAACCGGGAGTGGCGCACCCCGAATCTATCTGGTAAGTTCGCCCGCTTGCAGCCGCAGGGCCGGCAGGTGTCGGTGATGTTGCAATCCTGCGCAATGGATTAGAAGAGTGAGAGGCGGTCTATTCATGTCCACCCAAGCAAAGCAACAGAGCATCAGCGGCTTCGAACCCTACATCGAGTCGAAGGGCGAAGAGTACATGGGCGAGCCCATGCGCAAGCACTTCACCAAGATCCTGCAGAAATGGAAACAGGACTTGATGCAGGAGGTCGACCGTACCGTTGACCATATGAAGGACGAAGCAGCCAACTTCCCTGACCCGGCCGACCGAGCCAGCCAGGAAGAAGAGTTCAGCCTTGAACTGCGCGCCCGTGATCGCGAGCGCAAGCTGATCAAGAAAATCGACAAGACGCTGCAACTGATCGAAGACGAAGAATACGGTTGGTGCGAATCCTGCGGCGTCGAGATCGGCATTCGCCGCCTGGAAGCCCGTCCTACCGCAGACATGTGCGTGGACTGCAAGACCTTGGCCGAAATCAAGGAAAAGCAGGTCGGCAAGTAATCCCTGCCGAGCTGAACGAATGGGGCGTGCAAACGCCCCATTTTTGTTTCTGGCGCCTGGCGGTTTTCCAGTAATATCCAGGCCATGACAGCCTCCCCCTATATCGGGCGTTTCGCCCCCACGCCCAGCGGCCACCTGCACTTCGGCTCCCTGGTTGCAGCCCTCGCCTCCTATCTCGACGCCCGTGCCAATCAAGGCCGCTGGCTAATGCGCATGGAAGACCTCGACCCACCCCGTGAAGAACCCGGCGCCCAGGCAGCGATCCTGCATGCCCTGGAAAGCTATGGTTTTGAGTGGGACGGGGAACTGGTCCGACAAAGCGAGCGGCATGATGCCTACGCCAAAGTACTGAACGACATGTTCAACCATGGCCTGGCCTACGCCTGCACCTGCTCACGCAAGCAACTGGAACCGTACAACGGCATTTACCCCGGCCTATGCCGCAATGCCGGCCACGATCAGCAGGATGCCGCCATTCGTCTACGTGTTCCCGAGCTGGAATACCATTTCACCGACCGTGTACAAGGCCAATTCCGACAACACCTGGGCCGCGATGTCGGCGATTTCATCATCCGCCGCCGCGACGGCCTATATGCCTATCAACTGGCCGTGGTGCTCGACGATGCCTGGCAAGGCGTAACCGATATCGTACGCGGCGCCGACCTGCTCGACTCCACGCCACGCCAGCTGTACCTGCAAGAGTTGCTGGGCCTGCGCCAGCCGCGCTACCTGCATGTGCCCCTGATCATCCAGCCGGACGGTAACAAGCTGGGCAAATCCTACCGCTCCCCGCCATTGATGCCCGACCAGGCCACACCGTTGCTACTAAGGGCGTTGCGCGCGCTCGGCCAGCAACCTGGGGATGAACTGCACCATGCCAGCCCACGGGAACTGCTGGATTGGGGCATTGCGCACTGGGATGCCACTCGGATCCCGCGCACACTCACATTGGCCGAGGCGCAATTACACTGAAGGCGCTTGCAGCCTGCCAGCCATCCGTTAACATCGCCGCAGTTTTTCAATCAGAGGCCAACATGTACATCTATCGCTTGGTCCTGCTGTTGGTCGTCGGGATCTACCTGTTTTCTCCCGCCATCATGGACTGGTGGATCGACGCCACGGGCGCCTGGTATCGCCCTTATCTGCTGTGGCTGATCCTGATCGTCGTGACCTTTATCCTGCAGAGCCAAAAAGATGCCGATGAGCTTTAGCCTGACCCAGATGCTGCTGATCAGCGCCGCCTACCTGGCCGCGCTGTTCGGGGTGGCCTGGATCAGTGAGCGCGGGATGATCCCGCGGGCGATCATTCGCCACCCGCTGACCTACACCTTGTCGCTGGGCGTGTATGCCAGCGCCTGGGCGTTCTATGGCACGGTGGGCCTGGCGTACCAGTACGGTTACGGATTTCTTTCCAGCTACCTCGGAGTCTCTGGGGCCTTCCTGCTGGCGCCGGTGCTGCTGTACCCGATCCTGAAGATCACCCGCACCTACCAGTTATCGTCGTTGGCCGACCTGTTTGCCTTTCGCTTTCGCAGCACCTGGGCCGGCGCGCTGACCACGATTTTCATGCTGATCGGCGTGCTGCCGCTTTTGGCCCTGCAAATCCAGGCCGTGGCCGATTCCATCGGCATCCTCACCCATGAGCCGGTGCAACATCGCGTAGCCCTGAGCTTTTGTGCGCTGATTACCCTGTTCACGATTTTTTTCGGCTCGCGGCATATCGCCACCCGGGAAAAACACGAAGGCCTGGTGTTTGCGATTGCCTTCGAATCGGTAATCAAGCTGATCGCCATCGGCGGCGTGGGCCTGTACGCGCTGTACGGCGTGTTCGACGGCCCGCAACAACTTGAGCTGTGGCTGCTGCAAAACCAGACCGCCCTCGCCGCCCTGCACACCCCGCTGCAAGAAGGCCCATGGCGCACGCTGTTGCTGGTGTTCTTTGCCTCCGCCATCGTCATGCCGCACATGTACCACATGACCTTTACCGAGAACCTCAACCCGCGCTCGCTGGTCAGCGCTAGTTGGGGCTTGCCGCTGTTCCTGCTGCTGATGAGCCTGGCGGTGCCGCTGATCCTCTGGGCCGGCCTGAAACTGGGGGCCACCACCAACCCGGAATACTTCACCCTCGGCATCGGCATCGCCGCCAACAGTAAATCCCTGGCCTTGCTGGCCTACGTCGGCGGCTTATCGGCGGCCAGTGGCTTGATCATTGTCACCACCCTGGCGCTGTCGGGCATGGCCCTCAACCACCTGGTGCTGCCGCTGTACCAGCCGCCTGCCGAAGGCAACATCTACCGCTGGCTGAAATGGACACGCCGCGCGCTGATCGTGGCAATCATCATGGCCGGCTATGGCTTCTACCTGCTGATGGCGGCCGAGCAGGACCTGGCCAACCTCGGCATTGTGGCCTTCGTCGCTACGTTGCAGTTCTTGCCGGGCGTGCTCTCGGTGCTGTACTGGCCGACCGCCAACCGGCGCGGGTTTATCGCCGGGCTGCTGGCGGGGATCCTGGTGTGGCTGGTGACCATGCTGCTGCCGCTGGTCGGTAACCTGCAGGGCTTCTACATCCCGCTGCTGAACATGATCTACGTGCTGGATGACACCAGTTGGCACATGGCGGCCATCGCCTCGCTGGCAGCCAACGTGCTGATGTTCACCCTGATCTCCCTGTTCACCAACGCCAGCCCCGAAGAAACCAGCGCCGCCGAAGCCTGCGCCGTAGATAACGTGCGCCGCCCGCAGCGCCGCGAACTGCATGCGGCTTCGCCCCAGGAGTTCGCCACGCAACTGGCCAAGCCCCTGGGCGCCAAGGCCGCGCAAAAGGAAGTGGAGCAGGCACTGCGCGATCTGTACCTGCCCTTCGATGAGCGCCGGCCCTATGCCCTGCGCCGCCTGCGCGACCGCATCGAGGCCAACCTGTCCGGGCTGATGGGCCCCAGTGTGTCCCAGGACATGGTGGAGACTTTCCTGCCCTACAAGGCCGGCGGCGAAAACTATGTCACCGAAGACATCCATTTTATCGAGAGCCGGCTGGAGGACTACCACTCGCGCCTCACCGGCCTTGCCGCCGAACTCGACGCCCTGCGCCGCTACCACCGCCAGACCTTGCAGGAACTGCCCATGGGCGTCTGCTCCCTGGCCAAGGACCAGGAGATCCTGATGTGGAACAAGGCCATGGAAGAGCTGACCGGCATCGCCGCCCAGCGCGTGGTGGGCTCGCGCCTGACCACCATCGCCGATCCGTGGAAAGAATTGTTGCAGGGTTTTATCAACCTGCCGGATGAACACCTGCACAAACAGCACCTGGCCCTCGACGGCCAGACGCGCTGGCTGAACCTGCACAAAGCAGCGATCGACGAACCCCTGGCCCCCGGCAACAGCGGCCTGGTGTTGCTGGTCGAAGACCTGACCGAAACCCAGATGCTCGAAGACAAACTGGTGCACTCCGAGCGCCTGGCCAGTATCGGGCGCCTGGCGGCTGGGGTGGCCCACGAGATTGGCAACCCGATCACCGGTATCGCCTGCCTGGCGCAGAACCTGCGTGAAGAGCGCGAAGAAGACGGCGAAATCACCGAAATCAGCGGGCAAATCCTCGAACAGACCAAGCGTGTCTCGCGCATCGTGCAATCGCTGATGAGCTTTGCCCATGCTGGCGGCCACCAGAATCACGATGAAGCGGTGTGCCTGGCCGAAGTCGCCCAGGATGCCATTGGGCTGCTGGCCTTGAACCGGCGCAATTTCGAAGTACAGTTCTATAACTTGTGCGATCCGGAACACTGGGTGGTCGGCGACTCACAACGCCTGGCCCAGGTGCTGATCAACCTGTTGTCCAACGCCCGCGACGCGACACCCGCCGGCAGTGCGGTAAGGGTCAAGAGCGAGGCTTTCGAGCACACGGTCGACCTGATCGTGGAGGACGAAGGCAGCGGTATTCCACAGAACATCATGGACCGATTGTTCGAACCCTTCTTCACCACCAAGGACCCTGGTGAAGGTACCGGTCTGGGCCTTGCACTGGTCTATTCCATCGTTGAAGAGCATTATGGACAAATCACCATCGACAGCCCGGCTGACACCGAAAGCCAACGCGGCACCCGTATTCGGGTGACCTTGCCGCGTCATGTCGAAGCGACGTCCGCTGTGAACTGAGACCGTCGAGAGAATTGAATCAATGCCGCACATTTTGATCGTCGAAGACGAAACCATTATCCGCTCTGCCTTGCGTCGCCTGCTTGAACGTAATCAGTACCAGGTCAGCGAAGCCGGCTCGGTGCAGGAAGCCCAGGAGCGTTTCAGCATTCCCACGTTCGACCTGATCGTCAGTGACCTGCGCCTGCCTGGCGCACCGGGCACCGAACTGATCAAGCTGGGCCAGGGCACGCCGGTGCTGATCATGACCAGCTATGCCAGCCTGCGCTCGGCGGTCGATTCGATGAAGATGGGCGCGGTTGACTACATCGCCAAGCCCTTCGATCACGATGAGATGCTCCAGGCGGTAGCTCGTATCCTGCGTGACCGTCAGTCGGCCAGCAGTGCACCCGCTGAACGACCTGCCGGCAAGGCCGCCAATGGCAGCGACAAGCCAGGCGTGGACAACAGCAATGGCGAAATCGGCATCATCGGCTCCTGCCCACCCATGCAGGACCTGTACGTCAAGATCCGCAAGGTTGCGCCCACCGACTCCAATGTTTTGATTCAGGGCGAGTCCGGTACCGGCAAGGAGCTGGTGGCCCGTGCCCTGCACAACCTGTCCAAGCGCGCCAAGGCACCGATGATCTCGGTGAACTGTGCGGCGATCCCCGAATCCCTGATCGAATCCGAACTGTTCGGCCATGAGAAAGGTGCCTTTACCGGTGCCAGCGCCGGACGCGCCGGCCTGGTAGAAGCGGCGGACGGCGGCACCCTGTTCCTCGACGAAATCGGTGAACTGCCCCTGGAAGCCCAGGCGCGCCTGCTACGGGTGCTGCAGGAAGGTGAGATTCGTCGGGTCGGCTCGGTACAGTCGCAAAAAGTCGACGTGCGCCTGATTGCCGCGACTCACCGGGACCTCAAAAGCCTGGCGAAAATCGGCCAGTTCCGTGAAGACCTGTATTACCGCCTGCACGTGATCGCCCTCAAGCTGCCGGCCCTGCGTGAACGCGGTGCCGACGTCAACGAGATTGCCAATGCGTTCCTGTTGCGCCAAAGCGCCCGGGTCAACCGTACCGACCTGACGTTTGCGGCCGACGCCGAACAGGCCATCCGCCATTATTCGTGGCCTGGCAACGTGCGCGAGCTGGAAAACGCCGTGGAACGCGCGGTGATCCTGTCGGAGAGCCCACAGATCTCCGCCGAGCTGCTGGGCATCGATATCGAACTGAGCGACCTGGACGATGACGACTTCATTGGCCTGGCACCGCAACAGGGCGGCAGTAACACCAGCCACGAACCCACGGAAGACTTGTCCCTGGAGGACTACTTCCAGCACTTCGTCCTGGAGCACCAGGACCACATGACCGAGACCGAACTGGCACGCAAACTGGGTGTCAGCCGCAAATGCCTGTGGGAGCGGCGCCAGCGCCTGGGCATTCCACGGCGCAAGACCGGGGTTGCCAGCGAAAGCTGAGGCCAGCTCACATCGGGTAACACCCCAAACGTGAAAAAACTGTTACCTCAGATATTCACGTAACAAAAAGCCGGGGCTTACGGTAACGAAGCCCCGGCTTTTTTATGCCTGCCAAACCCACCATAACCGGCAAAACCCCTTGTTTTGCTGGGGTTTGCAAAAGTTGGCACGCACCCTGCTATATGCTTAGTACAAGAACAATAAAAAGCACCGTACACACACAATAAAAATAAGACGAATCGACTCACGCATAATAAAAACAACACGGCGGAGGCGCAGCTAACTGATTCTTTTGGAGAGGCGTTGCATTTGGGGCTTGCCCCGCAACCAGGCCGAGAACAACAAAAACTGCCCTAAGGCAGAGCCTGAACTGGTTGGATCATTGATCATAGCAACACAGCGACCAAAGCAATCCGTTTGCTCTTGACTCCCGATTGGGAGTGTCATGAAGGTCAAATCTCATGGCGAGGGCGATCAACAAAAACAAGAAGCCCGAAATCAATAATAAAAATAGAGCACGCAACTACTTTCTGGGGGAGCTTCGGCTCCCCTTGTAGTTTCTGCAATTTGAGCATCACGCCGGCTTATTTAAGCCTCTGGCTCAACGCTTGCAGCTAGTTCCTACACCATCCCCTGACTAAATGCTAGAATCCCGGCCCATCATGCGGTCATTCTTCGTTATGGCCGAACATTCCTTCAAACAGTGCATCCCATGCTGAAGAAGTTGTTCCAGTCATTCCGTTCCCCCTTGCGTCGTACGCAACACATTCGCAGCACGCCTGAAGTGCTCAACAGCAATCAACATTCGCTGCAGCGCGCCCAGTTCAGCCGTTATGCGGTGAACATCGTCGAACGCCTGCAGAACGCTGGCTACCAGGCCTACCTGGTCGGCGGTTGTGTGCGCGACATGTTGCTCAACATCACTCCCAAGGATTTCGACGTCGCCACCAGCGCCACGCCCGAACAAGTGCGTGCCGAGTTTCGCAACGCGCGAATCATCGGACGACGCTTCAAGTTGGTGCACATCCACTTTGGTCGCGAGATCATTGAGGTCGCGACCTTCCGCGCGGGCCACCCGCAAAACGATGAAGAGGAAGACAGCAACCAGTCTTCCCGCAACGAAAGCGGACGTATCCTGCGGGACAATGTGTACGGCACCCTGGAAGAAGACGCGCAACGTCGCGACTTCACCATCAATGCCCTTTATTACGATCCGGTCAGCGAACGCATTCTCGATTACGCCAACGGTGTGCACGATATCCGCAATCACCTGATCCGCCTGATCGGCGACCCCACGCAGCGCTACCAGGAAGATCCGGTGCGCATGCTGCGGGCCGTGCGGTTTGCCGCCAAGCTGAACTTCGGCATCGAGAAACACACGGCCGCGCCGATTCGCGAACTGGCACCCATGCTGCGGGAAATCCCCTCGGCGCGCCTGTTCGAGGAAGTGCTCAAGCTGTTCCTGTCCGGGCATGCCGCCGACACGTTCGAAATGCTGGTGGACCTGCAGTTGTTCGACCCACTGTTCCCGGCCAGCGCCGATGCACTGGAGCACAACCCGACGTACACCCACACCCTGATCAGTGAAGCCTTGATCAACACTGACCTGCGGATCAAACAGAACAAACCGGTGACCCCGGCGTTCCTGTTTGCTGCCCTGCTGTGGCCTGCGCTGCCAGCCCGGGTACTGCGCCTGCAGAACCGCGGCATGCCGCCGATTCCGGCGATGCAGGAAGCGGCGCACGAACTGATCGCCGAACAGTGCCAGCGCATCGCGATCCCCAAGCGTTTCACCATGCCGATCCGCGAGATCTGGGACATGCAGGAGCGCCTGCCACGGCGCAGTGGCAAACGTGCCGACCTGCTGCTGGACAACCCGCGCTTCCGTGCCGGCTATGACTTCCTGCTGCTGCGTGAAAGCGCTGGCGAACAGACCGATGGCCTGGGCGAATGGTGGACCGACTACCAGGACGCCAATGACAGCGAACGCCGCGAGATGATTCGTGAGCTCAGCAGCAAAGGCGAAGCCACTGGCGACGGGCCGAAAAAGCGCCGTCGCAGCAGCGGTAGCAAGCGCAAACGCAGTGCCGCCGATACCTCTGGCGAGTAAGCACGGTGGAGCGTATCTACATCGGCATGGGCAGCAACCTCGCTGCCCCGCAGCAGCAATTGCGCAACGCCATAGAGGCGTTGGCGCAATTGCCGAACACCACAGTCGCGGGTGTCTCTGCCTTCTATCAAAGTGATTCCCTGCTTCAGGGCCAACCGCGCTATACCAATGCCGTGGCGGCGCTGGACAGCGCCCTCGCGCCGCTGGAACTGCTGGATGCACTGCAAGCCATCGAGAACGATCAGGGCCGCGAACGTCTTGAACGCTGGGGCCCACGCACCCTGGACCTGGATATCCTGCTGTTTGGCGAGCGCCTGATCGATGAGGCGCGCCTCAAGGTGCCTCATTACCAGATGCATCTGCGGGCTTTTGTGCTGTACCCGCTGGCTGAACTGGCGCCTGCCACGTTGCAACTGCCTGACGGCCGTCTACTCAATGACCTGCTCGCCGAATGCCCGTTCGTCGGCCTGGAACGCTTGCCACTGTAGGAGCGAGCTTGCTCGCGAAAATCGTCAATATAAATGCAGGCTGCCTGATTAAACGCGCTGTCTAGATGTTCTTCGCGAGCAAGCTCGCTCCTACAATCGCATCAGTAACAGCGGTAACACCCCACTCGTAACAATGCGGTAACACATCCAATTGACTTCCAGAGTCCTCCTCACGACTATAGGCGTCCCGCTGCCGCCAACCCGGCGCTGAAGGGCGCAATCCAGGCCTTATAAGCACTGCTCTGAAGAAAGTGCGCCTGTATAAACGAAGACTCACGCGCGTTACTCGCTGTTTCCAAGCGCCTGAATGAGGACCCTTTTCATGCCAGACATTACCCTGACCACCTTGCAGAGCCTCAAACTCAAGGGTGAAAAAATCGCCATGCTGACCTGCTATGACGCCACCTTCGCCCATGCCTGCTGCCAGGCCGGCGTCGAGGTGCTACTGGTGGGCGACTCCCTGGGCATGGTTCTTCAAGGGAATGACAGCACACTGCCCGTCACCACAGACGAACTTGCCTACCACACCGCCAGCGTCAAGCGCGGTAACCAGGGCGCCTTCATCATCGCCGACCTACCGTTCATGGGTTACGCAACGCTTGAGCAGACCTTCCAGAATGCCGGCAAGCTGATGCAGGCCGGGGCACATATGATCAAGGTCGAAGGTGCCGTTTGGCTCGCCGAGTCGATCCGCCTGCTGGCTGAACGCGGTGTACCGGTGTGCGCGCACATGGGCCTGACGCCGCAGTCGGTGAATATCCTCGGCGGCTACAAGGTCCAGGGCCGCAATGAAGCCCAGGCGCGGCAGATGCGGGCCGATGCCATTGCCCTGGAGCAGGCCGGTGCGGCGATGATCGTGCTCGAATGCGTGCCGAGCGAACTGGCTGAAGAAATCACCCAGGCCGTGAAAATCCCGGTGATTGGCATTGGCGCGGGCAGCGCCACCGATGGCCAGGTCCTGGTGCTGCACGACATGCTCGGCCTGGCCCTCACCGGCCGTGCACCGAAGTTCGTGAAAAACTTCATGGCCGGCCAGGACAGCATCCAGGCCGCACTGAACGCCTATGTCGCCGAAGTCAAAGGCGTTACCTTCCCAGGCATCGAACACGGGTTCTCGGCATGAACACCGTCAAAACCCTGCGCGAACTGCGGGCCGCGGTCACTCACGCGCGCAGTGCGGGCAAGCGCATCGGCTTCGTGCCCACCATGGGTAACCTGCATGCCGGCCACGCCACACTGGTGACTCGGGCCGCCGAGCAAGCAGACTTCGTGGTGGCGAGCATTTTCGTCAACCCGCTGCAGTTTGGCGCTGGCGAAGACCTGGACAAGTACCCTCGCACCCTGGCCGCCGACCAGGAAAAGCTGCTGGTGGCCGGCTGCAACCTGCTGTTCGCCCCCACAGTCGACGAGATGTACCCTGATGGCATGACGGTGCAGACGCGAGTCAGCGTACCGCAGTTGTCCGAAGGACTGTGCGGCGCCAGCCGCCCCGGTCACTTCGAGGGTGTGGCGACGGTGGTGAGCAAGTTGTTCAACATGGTCCAGCCTGACCTGGCAGTGTTCGGGCAAAAGGACTACCAGCAACTGGCAGTGATCCGCGCCATGGTGCGCGACCTGAACATGCCGATCCAGATCATTGGCGAGCCTACGGTGCGCGCCGATGACGGCCTGGCGCTGTCCTCGCGCAACGGCTACCTGACGCAAGAACAGCGCGCCATCGCCCCGGTGCTGTACCGCAGCCTCAGCCAGATCGCTACGGCGATCCAGGCCGGTGAACGTGACTTTGCCAAACTGCGCGCCGAACAGATCCAGCACATCGAGGCCGCCGGCCTGCGCATGGACTACCTGGAAGTTCGCCAGGGCCAGCATCTGCGCCCTGCAACTGTCGAGGATCGTGATGTGGTGATCCTGGTTGCCGCTTACCTGGGCGCGACCCGGTTGATCGACAACCTGCATCTCAATTTGCCCGCCTGAAGCTGGCGATAATCCAATGTGCGAGCGGGCTTGTGTGGGAGCGGGCAAGCCCTAATGCCACACAAACCTGCTCCCCCATTGGTTTTGTAGCGCCCCTCAGGCCCTGGTATAAAAAAGTACCAACCTCTGCACAGACAAAGCCAAGACATATCGACACGCTAGGTTTAATGTAATCGCCCGGCGTTATAGTTAGCGCTGTCTGGAACCCAATCCTTGATACAAGACTGGACGTTCCGGGTTCAGCAGTGTCCTAAAGGCAATCCCAGTAATAAAAAGGAAACCCGCAGCGATGGCGTATTACCGCACCCCTCATGACGTTACCGCTCTGCCCGCCTGGCAAGCGCTCAATCAACATCGCCAAGCCATGCAGGATTTCAGCATGCGCGAAGCGTTCAATGCCGATCCCCAGCGCTTTTCCCAGTTCACTCTGAGCAGCTGCGGACTGTTCCTCGATTACTCGAAAAACCTCATCACTGCGCAAACCCGCGACCTGCTGGTGGACCTGGCCAACGAAGTCGACCTCAAGGGCGCGATCAAAGCGCTGTTCGACGGCGAGCCGGTCAACTCTTCGGAAGGCCGTCCGGCGCTGCATACCGCACTGCGCCGCCCGGTGGGCGACAAGCTGTCGGTCAACGGCACCAACATCATGCCCGACGTGCACAAAGTGCTGAACCAGATCACCGACCTGGTGGGCCGCATTCATGACGGCCTATGGCGCGGCTACACCGAGAAGCCGATCACGGACGTGGTCAACATCGGCATCGGTGGCTCGTTCCTCGGCCCGGAGCTGGTCTCCGAAGCGCTGTTGTCCTACGCCCATAAAGGCGTGCGCTGCCACTACCTGGCGAATATCGACGGCAGTGAGTTCCACGAACTGACCCAGAAGCTGCGCGCCGAGACCACGCTGTTCATCGTCTCGTCAAAATCCTTCAACACCCTGGAAACCCTGAAAAACGCCCAGGCCGCCCGCGCCTGGTACCTGGCCCAGGGTGGCTCGGAAGCCGAGCTGTATCGCCACTTCATCGCGGTGTCGAGCAACAATGCGGCGGCCGTGGCCTTCGGGATCCGTGAAGAAAACATCTTCCCGATGTGGGACTGGGTCGGCGGCCGTTATTCGTTGTGGTCGGCCATCGGCTTGCCAATCGCCCTGGCCATCGGCATGTCCAACTTCAAGGAACTGCTGTCTGGCGCCTACTCCATGGACCAGCACTTCCAGAACGCTCCGTTTGAACAGAACATGCCTGTGCTGCTGGGCCTGCTGGGTGTGTGGTACGGCAACTTCTGGGGCGCGCAGAGCCACGCGATCCTGCCGTATGACCATTACCTGCGCAACATCACCAAGCACTTGCAACAACTGGACATGGAATCCAACGGCAAGAGCGTACGCCAGGATGGCACGCCGGTTGCCACCGACACCGGTCCGGTGATCTGGGGCGGCGTGGGCTGCAACGGTCAGCACGCCTACCACCAGTTGCTGCACCAGGGTACCCAGTTGATCCCGGCCGACTTCATTGTGCCAATCGTCAGCTTCAACCCAGTCTCCGACCATCACCAATGGCTGTACGCCAACTGCCTGTCCCAGAGCCAGGCGTTGATGCTCGGCAAAACCCTTAGCGAAGCCGAAGCCGAGCTGCGCGACAAAGGCATGGCCGAAGCCGAAGTGCAGAAACTGGCCCCGCACAAAGTGATCCCGGGCAACCGCCCAAGCAACACCCTGGTGGTCGAGCGGATCAGCCCGCGTCGCCTGGGCGCGCTGGTGGCGATGTATGAGCACAAAGTGTTCGTACAGAGCGTCATCTGGGGCATCAATGCCTTTGACCAATGGGGTGTTGAGTTGGGCAAGGAGCTGGGCAAGGGCGTCTACAACCGCCTGACAGGCGCCGAGGAAAGCACGGCCGACGATGCCTCGACCCAAGGCTTGATCAACTACTTCCGTGGTCGTCACCGCGGTTGAGGTGATCGGCACTACAATCAGGGATTGAACCTGCATAAACGGCTCCTATAGGGGCCGTTTACGCTCTTGTGGCCATAACAAGAATAAGGATCCCTGTATGTTCGATATCAGCCAGTTTCCCCATGCCGATGCCGTGCGCCGTGCTGCACAACTGGGCCAAGAGGACTACCAGCGCCTCTATCGGCAATCTATCGAGAACCCCGACACCTTCTGGGCCGAACAAGCCAAGGCCTTGCTCGACTGGGTCACGCCCTGGCAGACCGTCCAGCACTGCGATATCCACACCGGCGCCGCACAGTGGTTTGCTGGCGGCCAGTTGAACGTCAGCTACAACTGCATTGACCGGCACCTGGCGCAGCGTGCCGATCAGCCGGCCTTCATCTGGGAAGGCGACGATCCGGCAAAGTCGTCCAAAATCACCTACCGCCAACTTCATCAAAACGTCAGCCGCCTGGCCAATGTGCTGAAAAGCCGTGGCGTGAAGAAAGGCGACCGGGTGTGTATCTACATGCCGATGATTCCAGAAGCCGCCTACGCGATGCTGGCCTGCACGCGCATTGGTGCGGTGCACTCGGTGGTATTTGGCGGGTTCTCACCGGATGCCTTGCGCGATCGTATTCTCGATGCCGACTGCCGCACGGTGATCACCGCCGACGAAGGTGTACGCGGCGGCAAACCCGTGGCGCTGAAACAGAATGTCGACAAGGCCTTGGCCAGTTGCCCAAATGTCACGACGGTACTGGTGGTAGCACGTACCGGCGCCGCCGTGGCCTGGACCGAGGGGCGCGACCTCAAGTATCAACAAGCCGTTGACGCGGTCAGCGGCGAATGCCCGCCCGAGCCGATGGATGCCGAAGACCCGCTGTTTATCCTTTATACCTCCGGCAGTACCGGCAAGCCCAAGGGCGTGCTGCACACCACCGGTGGCTATCTGCTGCAAGCGGCAATGACCTTCAAGTACGTGCTCGACTACCGCGAAGGCGAGGTGTTCTGGTGCACCGCCGACGTCGGCTGGGTGACCGGCCACAGTTACATCGTGTACGGGCCACTGGCCAATGGCGCCACCTCCCTGATGTTCGAGGGCGTACCGAGCTACCCGGACAGCTCGCGCTTCTGGCAGGTGATCGACAAGCATCAGGTGAATATTTTCTACACCGCACCCACCGCCCTGCGGGCCCTGATGCGTGAGGGCCATGGTCCGCTGGAGAACACGTCCAGGGCTAGCCTGAGATTGCTCGGCAGTGTCGGCGAACCGATCAACCCGGAAGCCTGGGAATGGTATTTCAATGCCGTCGGCGAGCAGCGCTGCCCGATTGTCGATACGTGGTGGCAGACCGAGACCGGCGGCATCATGCTCAGCCCGCTGGTCAGCGCCCAGCGCATCAAGCCCGGCTGCGCGACCCAGCCAATGTTTGGGGTACTGCCGGTATTACTCGACGAACAGGGCAAGGAAATCAGCGGCGCCGGCAGTGGCGTCCTGGCGATCAAAGCCAGTTGGCCGGGGCAGATCCGCAGCGTGTATGGCGACCCACAGCGGATGATCGACACCTATTTCAAGCCCTACCCCGGCTACTACTTTACCGGCGACGGCGCGCGGCGCGACGAGGATGGCGACTACTGGATCACCGGGCGCATCGATGATGTGATCAACGTCTCCGGCCATCGCATCGGTACCGCCGAGGTGGAAAGCGCGCTGGTGCTGCATGACAAGGTGGCCGAGGCGGCCGTTGTCGGCTATCCCCATGACCTCAAGGGCCAGGGCATCTATGCGTTTGTCACGCCGATGAATGGCGTCGAGCCCAGCGACGAGCTGAAAAAGCACCTGCTGGCACTGGTCAGCAAGGAAATCGGTAGTTTCGCCAAGCCCGAGCTGATCCAATGGGCACCGGCCTTGCCCAAAACCCGCTCAGGCAAGATCATGCGGCGTATCCTGCGCAAGATCGCCTGCAACGAGCTGGACAGCCTGGGCGATACGTCGACCCTGGCCGATCCCAGCGTGGTCGATGGCCTGATCGACAAGCGCCTGAACCGATAGGAACCCCCAAGCCACCATGGAATTTCTGCGCAACCGTATCGAATCCCAGTTGATGAGCCTGACAGGCCTGTCCCTGGGAAACCTGGACCTGGAAAGCCCCAAGGGCGATCCAGGGCTGTTCGGGCCGGACTCGGTAAGCTGGCAGGTCCATGGTGATTTCAGCAGCATGCTGATCGGCGGTATCAGCGCCTTGATGTTGCAGGCGCTGCATCCCCTGGCGCTGGCCGGCGTGTGGGACCATTCGAACTTTCGCCAGGACATGCTCGGGCGCCTGCGGCGTACTTCGCAGTTTATTTCCGGCACCACTTTTGGCTCGCGGCGCGATGCCGAGTGGCTAATCGAAAAAGTGCGTACCATCCACCTGCAAGTGGTCGGGCATGCCCCTGACGGGCGTCCTTATGCGGCCAGCGATCCGCAATTGCTGACCTGGGTGCATGTCGCCGAAGTCAGCAGCTTTCTGGCGGCGCACCTGCGCTACAAAAACCCGGACTTATCGCCTCGGGATCAGGACCGGTACTACAGCGAGATCGCCTTGATCGCCGAGCAACTGGGGGCACGACATGTGCCGCGCTCACGGCAGGAAATTTCGGATTATCTGCAACGAATTCGTCCACAACTGCTGTGTGACGAGCGCAGCCACGAAGTGTTGCGCCTACTGCTCAATGCCCCGGCCCCCAGCACCCTGGCCAAGCCGTTCGGCGCACTGATGATGCAGGCCGGCATCGACCTACTGCCGGGCTGGGCCAGCGACATGCTTGGCCAGCAACAAAGCCCACTGCAACGCCAACTGATCCGCGCCGGGGTCAAGCGCAGCGCACCGCTGCTGCGTTGGGCAATGCGCAATGGTTCGGTGCAGCGCGCCCACAGGCGAATGGGCCTGCTGTAACGACGCAACCCCTTGTAGGCGCTGGCTTGCCAGCGAAAATCGTCAACGCTGACGCAATAAGCCTGACGAAGCGCGGCGATATCGAGTTTTTCGCGGGCAAGCCCGCTCCTACAAAAGCCGGGACCCACAGGAGCTGTTAAACTTGCGCGCTTCAATTCCCCAGCAAGGCGCGCTCCATGTCGTCCCTGAATCAGGCGCTGCGCGCCGCCCTCGATCACCGTCAAGACCTGCTCGCCGAGCTGCATGCCCAAGGCACCGATTGCTACCGGTTGTTCCATGGCAGCCAGGAAGGCGCCGGTGGCTTGACCATCGACCGTTACGGCCCGCAATTGATGGTGCAGAGTTTTCACCAGTCCCTGGACAGCGATGCGCTACAGCAACTGCACCTGATGATCAACCAGTACCTGGGCCTGGAGTTGCTGCTGGTCTATAACGACCGCTCCCGCGGCAACTCGCGGATCGACCGGGAAGACACGGTATACCGCGCCGAACCCGCGGCCCTGGAGGATCTGGTCGGCCACGAGTGGGGCCTGAACTACCGTGTGCGCGGCCGCCACCCCGGGCAGGACCCGCTGCTGTTCCTGGACCTGCGCAACACCCGTGGCTGGGTCAAGGCGCACAGTGCCGGCAAAAGTGTGCTGAACCTGTTTGCCTACACCTGTGGCGTCGGCCTCAGCGCAGCGGCCGGTGGAGCCCGCGAGGTATGCAACCTGGACTTTGCCGAGGGCAACCTGGCCGTCGGCCAAGAAAACGGCGAGTTGAACCCACAGCTGTCGAAAATGACCTTTGTACAGTCCGACTACTTCCCTGCCATTCGCCAACTGGCGGGACTGCCGATCACTCAGCGTCGCGGACAGAAACTGCCCAGCTACCCGCGCCTGGAACAACGTCAATATGACCTGGTACTGCTCGACCCGCCGGCCTGGGCCAAAAGCGCCTTTGGGACCGTGGACCTGTTGCGTGACTACCAAAGCCTGCTCAAACCGGCATTGCTCGCCACCGCCGACAATGGCGTACTGATTTGCTGCAATAACCTGGCAAAGGTCAGCATGGATGACTGGCGCGAGCAGGTCTTGCGCTGCGCCGAAAAGGCCGGCCGGCCTGTACGCGACTGGAAAGTGATGACACCCGGCGCGGACTTCCCCTCACAAGACCAACAGCCACCGCTGAAGACTCTGATCCTGCAACTGTAGGATTGTCCTGAAAAGCTTAGGCTGGCGTAATAAAGGCGCGGTTCTTCGGAACCGCAAACCCGTGCCATACTCCAAGGCACTTCTGAACCACATAGATGGCGTCACCCATGCCCAAAGGATTGATTCGCGCCGCAGGCGCCTTGCTGACCGCCCTTGCACTCTATAGCTTGCTGGGCTTCCTGATTCTCCCCGGCATCGCCCTTCGCGTGGCCAACCAACAGTTGGCCAACTACGCCACCGTGCCAGCCCGCATCGAGCGTATCGAGCTCAACCCGTTCAGCCTTGAGCTGACCCTCTGGGGCCTGAAGATCGGTGAGCCCGGCAAGGAGCAGGTGGGCTTTGAACGCCTCTACGCCAACCTGCAGATCGACAGCCTCTGGACCCGTGCCCTGCACCTGGCCGATGTGCAGTTGGACAAGCCGAAGACCGAAATCCTGTTCGACAAGGCCGGCACGCTCAACCTCGCGCAATTGTTCAAAGTGCCGCCGAGCGAACCGACGCCCGATGATCCCGAAAGCAAACCGTTCCCACTGCGCATCGAGCGCATCAAGCTGGCCGGCGGCTACGTGCACTTTGAAGACGTGCGCCCAAGCGAGCCTATCGAGTTTCTCTACGACAAACTCGACTTCGAACTGAAAAACCTCAGCACCCTGCCCGAAGACAACGCCGACATGACCCTGGTCGCCGCAGGCCCCGAAGGCGGCCAGATCGACTGGACCGGCAATTTCAGCCTGGTCCCGATCGCCTCTGAGGGTAAGCTCAAAGTCACTGATGGCAAGATGAAAGTCTGGTGGCCGTATGTGCGCGACGCCGTGCCACTGGTCCTGGAAGATGGCGTGCTCAATTTCAGCACCGACTACAAGCTCAACCTGGCCAAAGAAACCGAACTGAACCTGACCAACGTCTCCGCGAGCATCGCGCCCTTCGCGATCAAGGCCCCGGATGGCCGGCCACTGGCGCGTCTGGAGCGCCTGGATGTCAGCGAAACCTCGATCGACCTGGCCAAGCAGCAAGTGATCGTCGGTAAGATCCGCAGTAACAAGCTCGAAACCTGGGCTGCCCGCGAAGCCGATGGCCAGTTGGACTGGCAGAAACTGTTCGCCAGCCAGCCGAGCAAGCCGGCCGCAGCCCCTGAGCCGGCAACGGCCCCAGCCACCGCCGACTCGCCAAAACCCGAGGCGGTAGCGCCAAGCAAGCCTTGGCAAGTGCTACTCAAGGATGTGCAACTGCGCAACTATCAGGTGCATCTGGCTGATCGCCAGGTAAAACCTGCGGTAGCGCTGGAACTGGGCCCGCTGAATGTCGATGTCCAAGACTTCGACAGCCTCAACCAAAGCCCCTTCACACTCAAGATCGACACCGGCCTGGGCAAACAGGGCAAGATCCAGGCGAGCGGCCAGGTCAACCTGAACCCGGTCAGCGCCAAGTTGAAAGTCGACACCAAGGATATCGACCTGCGGGTTGCCCAGTCCTATATCAGCCCGTTTATCCGCCTGGAGCTGCGTAGCGGCATGCTGGGCAGCAACCTGGATGTGAACCTCAAGAGTACCGAGCCCCTCGCGCTGCAGATCACCGGCCGTGCGCAAGTGGACCAGTTGCACACCCTGGACACCCTCAAGACCCGTGACTTCCTCAAGTGGCAGCGCCTGGTGGTCGAAGGCTTGAACTATCAGCATGGCAACAGCCTGTCGATCGACAAGATCAACCTGCTGCAACCCTATGTCCGCTTCATGATCAACGATGATCGCACCACCAACGTCGATGACCTGCTGATCCCGCAGCCAGCCGACAGTGGTGCCAAGTCCACCACCAAATCCAGCGCGAGCAACGAAAAGCCCCTGGGCATCCGGATCGGCCAGATCGCGATCAATGATGGCTCGGCCAACTTCGCCGACTTCAGCCTGACGCCAAACTTCGCCACCGCGATCCAGCAACTCAACGGCCAGATCGGCACCATTGACAGCCGCCAGGCCAAACCGGCCAGCGTCGATATCAAGGGCAAGGTTGACCGCTACGCGCCGGTGACCATCAAGGGCAGCGTAAACCCGTTTGACCCGATGGCCGCGCTCGACATCGCCACTAGCTTCAAACGCGTCGAACTGACAACCCTGACCCCGTATTCGGGCAAGTTTGCCGGGTTCCGGATCCGCAAGGGCCGGCTCAACCTTGACCTGCACTACATCATCACCAAGGGCCAATTGAAGGCCGAGAACAAGGTGGTGGTGGAGCAACTGCAACTGGGCGAAAAAGTCGACAGTGCGGACGCGGTGGACCTGCCGATTCGTCTGGCGATTGCCCTGCTCAAGGACACCGACGGCAAGATCTCCATCGAGTTGCCGGTGACTGGCGACTTGAACAACCCGCAATTCAGCGTGATGCCGATTGTCTGGCAAACCCTGCGCAACCTGGTGGTGCGCGCGGCGACGGCGCCGTTCAAGTTTATTGGCGGGCTGGTCACCGGTGGCGGCTCGGAAGACCTTGGCAACGTGTCGTTCGCTGCAGGCTCCAGTGCGTTGAGCAAGGACGCCGAGTCGGCCCTCAACAGCCTCTCCAAGGCCCTCAAGGAGCGCCCTGCCCTGCGCCTGGAGATCGAAGGCACTGCGGCGGCGAGCAGCGACGGTCCGTTCCTGGCCGGCGAGCGGCTTGAGCGCGAATACCAATACAACTACTACAAGATCCTCCAGCGCCGTGGCGATAAAGTCCCGGCCCAGGCATCGTTGCTTGTCGTACCGGAGAAGGAAAAAGCCCCATTGCTGGAAGGCATCTACCGTACCCGCTTGAAACAACAGCCTCCGGCCGAGTGGAAAGACCTGGGCAGCGATGAGCGCACGGCGAAGCTGCGCGAAGGTGTGATCAAGTTCTGGAGCGCCAGTGACGTGCTGCTGCGCCAACTGGGGCAGGATCGTGCCAGCGCCATCAAGGACTATCTGGTGGACAAGGGCCAGCTGGACGATGATCGGGTGTACTTCATTGATGCCAACCTCGGGCAAGCCGAGAAAGATGGCCGGGTTGTTACGCCAATGCACCTGGATGCCGAGTAATTACCCGGCACCAGAAGTCTGAAGTGTGGGAGCTGGCCTGCCTGCGATAGCGGTGGGTCAGCCAGCCTCCCACATTTGAGCTCCATCATCCGCAAATATGTATTCCAAACCACAATAAAACGGGCCCCGACACAAGTGCCGGGGCCCGTAGTGACCACATCCCTGTGGTCGGTCGCATGAACCTGTAAGGTGCATTGAGCGGATATCTGCCTCGCTCTAGGCCGCCTGGGTTCAGTCGAATTGTTAAGCGTTACTCTGCTTTCAGGCCGTCGGCCGATACAGCTTTAACGCCTTTGATTTTCTTGGTGATAGCTACTGCCATTTCCTTCTGTGCGTCAGTCACAGCAACGTTGGAGGACAGGGAAACCACGCCTTTGTTGGTTTCGACTTTGATGTCGGTGCCAGGAATGCCTTTCTCGGTGACCAGATCAGCTTTGACTTTAGTGGTGATCCAGGTGTCAGAGGTCGCTTCTTTGGCCTTGGTCACTTCACCAGCGGCTACAACCATTGGAGCCTGGGAAGTCTGGGCGAACGCAACGTTAGCCATGGTCAGGGTCAGAGCGGTGGCAGTTGCAGCAGCGATAGCGAACTTCTTCATACGAGTAACTCCTGTTTTTTCGAAGGTCTGCAGCGTTTCAACGTTAATGCTGCAGGGTTACCCGTACTATTGCAGGCGCTGTGCCAAGTCTTCACGATCAATAATTACCTTTAAAATCAACAAGTTGAAATATTTGTCGATTTTCGGAATCGTGCAACTTGCATGAAGGGTATCGTGCCTGCATGCAAGTTGCGGCTTTTGCCCTGGGCTAAACGGCTGATTTACCTTCACTTTCCCACAGCTATAAAAAAAGGACCCCGAAGGGTCCTCTTTTTCAGCGTGAAGCCTGGGGAGTAATTAAACGCCCGAAGCCTT
The DNA here is from genome assembly GCF_900004755.1 of Pseudomonas sp. 25 R 14. NCBI lineage: Bacteria > Pseudomonadati > Pseudomonadota > Gammaproteobacteria > Pseudomonadales > Pseudomonadaceae > Pseudomonas > Pseudomonas sp. 25 R 14. Next base: position 38,858 of record NZ_CVTS01000036.1, read on the forward strand.
GGCTGCCGCTACGTCCTTGATGGACAGCTTGATACGGCCGCGGTTGTCCACGTCCAATACCAGCACTTCCACTTCCTGGCCTTCTTTCAGGATGTCGGTCACTTTCTCAACGCGAGCATCGCTCAGCATGGAGATGTGAACCAGGCCATCCTTGCCCGGCAGGATGTTGACGAATGCGCCGAAGTCGACGATGCGCTCAACCTTACCGACGTAGATCTTGCCGATTTCAGCCTCAGCGGTGATGCCCAGGACGCGCTGGCGTGCAGCTTCAGCAGCTTCCTTGGTTTCGCCGAAGATCTTGATCGAACCGTCGTCTTCGATATCGATCGAAGCCTTGGTTTCTTCACAGATCGCACGGATGGTCGCGCCACCTTTACCGATGACATCACGGATTTTGTCGGTGTCGATTTTCATCGCGATCATGGTCGGAGCATTTTCCGACAGCTCGGTACGCGACTGACCAATGATCTGGTTCATCTGGCCGAGGATGTTCAGGCGCGCTTCCAGGGCTTGGCCCAGGGCGATTTCCATGATCTCTTCGGTGATGCCCTTGATCTTGATGTCCATCTGCAGCGCGGTCACACCCTTGGCGGTACCGGCTACCTTGAAGTCCATGTCGCCCAGGTGGTCTTCGTCACCCAGGATGTCGGTCAGGACGGCGAACTTCTCGCCTTCCTTAACCAGGCCCATGGCGATACCGGCAACCGGCGCCTTCATCGGCACACCAGCGTCCATCAGAGCCAGGGAAGCACCGCAAACGGAAGCCATGGAGCTGGAACCGTTGGACTCGGTGATTTCCGACACAACACGGATAGTGTACGGGAACACATCAGCGGCCGGCAGCATGGCCGAAATCGAACGACGGGCCAGACGGCCGTGACCGATTTCGCGACGACCAGCACCACCCATGCGACCACACTCACCTACCGAGAACGGAGGGAAGTTGTAGTGCAGCATGAACGGGTCTTTTTTCTCGCCTTCCAGGGTGTCCAGCAGCTGTGCGTCACGGGCAGTACCCAGTGTTGCAACAACCAGGGCCTGGGTCTCGCCACGGGTGAACAGTGCCGAACCGTGGGTTTTTGGCAGAACGCCGACTTCGATGTTCAGCGGACGTACGGTGCGGGTGTCGCGACCGTCGATACGTGGCTTGCCGTTGACGATGTTTTCGCGAACGGTGCGGTATTCGATCTCGCCGAAAGCAGCTTTGACTTCGCTGGAAGAAGGCTGGCCTTCTTCACCGGACAGCTTGGCAACAACCTGATCCTTCAGCTCACCCAGGCGAGCGTAACGGTCGGCCTTGATGGTGATGGTGTAGGCTTCGGAGATCGCAGCGCCGAACTCGGAGCGGATAGCGCCCAGCAGTTCGGTGGCTTCTGGCTGAGGAGCCCAGGTCCAGGTTGGCTTGGCAGCTTCAGCGGCCAGTTCTTTAACTGCGTTGATCACAACCTGGAACTCGTCGTGAGCAAACAGTACGGCGCCCAGCATTTGGTCTTCGGTCAGCTCTTTGGCTTCCGATTCAACCATCAACACGGCTTCCGAAGTACCGGCAACGACCATGTCCAGGCTCGAAGCTTTCTGTTGTTCGTAAGTCGGGTTCAGCAGGTAGCCGGTGCTTTCGTGGAACGCAACACGGGCAGCGCCGATCGGACCATCGAAAGGAATACCGGAGATGGCCAGGGCAGCCGAGGTGCCGATCATCGCAGCGATGTCCGGATCGGTCTTCTTGCTGGTGGAGACGACGGTGCAGACAACCTGCACTTCGTTCATGAAGCCTTCTGGGAACAGCGGACGGATCGGACGGTCGATCAGTCGGGAAGTCAGGGTTTCTTTCTCGGAGGGACGGCCTTCGCGCTTGAAGAAACCGCCAGGGATCTTACCGGCAGCGTAAGTCTTTTCCTGGTAGTGAACAGACAGAGGGAAGAAGCCCTTGCCTGGATCGGCTTGCTTGGCACCAACGACGGTCACCAATACGCTGACGTCATCATCAACGGTGACCAGCACTGCGCCGGAGGCCTGACGGGCGATACGGCCTGTCTCAAGGGTAACGGTCGACTGACCGAACTGGAATTTTTTGATTACCGGGTTCACGGTGTCCTACCTTCTTTGTGGCTCTTGGGGAACTGGTCTTCTTGCGAAATTCTTGGGCAATGTCGGGAATCGGCCCAACCCTTGTCCAGGGGTAAAACGTGTATCCAGATAAAACTTGAGGCTGGGAGCCTGCCATGGGCCAGCGGGAATCCCACTGACACACGACAGACAACCAACCTCTAGCGCAATCGCTGATTAGCGACGCAGACCCAGGCGACCGATCAGAGTCTGATAACGACCCAGATCCTTGCCTTTCAGGTAGTCCAGCAGCTTACGACGCTGGTTTACCATGCGGATCAGACCACGACGGGAGTGGTGATCTTTACCGTTGGCCTTGAAGTGACCTTGCAGCTTGTTGATGTTGTGGGTCAGCAGTGCAACTTGCACTTCTGGCGAACCAGTGTCACCAACAGCTTGCTGATAGTCAGCTACGATTTGTGCTTTTTCTTGAACGTCGAGAGCCATGAGGCAATCCTTTTTTCAGGAAACCACCCAAAGGGCAGTTTCAACAGGCCAGGGACAAATCCCTGTATCTAAAAATGAGTGTTGACCGTGCCTGTTAACAGCCACACTCGTCCGGTCATTCTGACCGAATCAGTCGACGCGGCGCGATGCGCCCGTCTTCGCTCACTTCACCGATACCGATAAAGCGACCGTTGTGATCTTGTACCCGCACCATACCGAATTTCGGGGCATCCGGTGCGCGTACCGGCTGGCCGTTAAGCCAGTAGAACGCGCTGTGCTCCGAGAAGTGCAGCAATGGCCAATCCAGCAAACCGCTGTCCGATGGCATCAGGAAGCGATCAACTGCTTCGTTGCCGCCCTCGGCATGCACGGCCTCCAACTCTTCCAGCGTGACCGTCTGGGCCAGGGTGAAAGGGCCAGCCTGGGTGCGTCGCAACTCAGCAACGTACGCGCCGCAACCGAGCTGTTCACCAATATCTTCCACCAGGGTACGGATATAGGTGCCTTTGCTGCAATCCACGGCCAAACGTGCGGTGTCGCCTTCGCAGACGAGCAATTCCAAGCGCGCAATAGTAACAGAACGCGGTTCGCGCTCCACTACTTCGCCCGCACGTGCCAGCTTGTAAAGAGGCTGCCCGTCACGCTTGAGAGCCGAGTACATCGGCGGTATCTGACTGATTTGCCCACGAAAAGCAGGTAAGGCAGCCTCAATATCTGCACGACCAACGGTCACGTCGCGAACCTGCAAAACATCACCTTCGGCATCTGCCGTGGTGGTGGTCTTGCCCAGTTGCATCAGGGTTTCGTAACCCTTGTCCGAGTCGAGCAGGTATTGGGAGAACTTGGTGGCCTCGCCAAAACACAATGGCAATACGCCAGTGGCCAGGGGATCGAGGCTGCCCGTGTGCCCGGCCTTCTCGGCATTGAGCAGCCAGCGGACCTTCTGCAACGCGGCATTGGAGGTAAAACCAATGGGCTTGTCGAGCAGGATGATGCCGCTGACATTACGACGGATACGTTTGACCTGAGCCACCGCTTACTCCTTGGCGTCTTCAGGTGTGGACGGATGCTGATTGTCTTCAGCCACGGCGCGCTCGATCAGGGCCGACAGGTGCGCACCACGCACGACGCTTTCGTCGTAGTGGAAGTGCAACTGGGGCACGCTGCGCAGCTTCATCTCACGGGCCAACTGCATCCGCAAAAAGCCTGCGGCGGAGTTGAGCACCTTGATGCTTTGCGCGATCTCTTCGCTGTTGTCCTGGCCCATCACGGTGATGAAGATCTTCGCGTGACCGACGTCACGGCTCACTTCAACAGCGGTGATGGTGACCAGGCCAACGCGCGGGTCTTTGACTTCGCGACGGATCAGTTGGGCCAGCTCGCGCTGCATCTGATCGCCGATACGTTGGGTACGGCTGTATTCTTTTGCCATGTCTTGTTACCTGTTACTGCCACACGGTGAAACCCGTGGGGTCTGAAAGCGGCAAACGCCCGGCCTGACAAAAGCCAGACCGGGCGTTGCGTTTAGAGTCCGGACACTGCGCGGGGCATTTGCATGCCCACACGCGGCGTGGCTCCTGAAGTGCGCGAGTTAGAGGCTGCGAGCAACCTGGACCTTCTCGTAGACTTCGATCTTGTCGCCAGGCTTGACGTCGTTGTAGCTCTTGACGCCGATACCGCATTCCATGCCAGCACGTACTTCGGAAGCGTCATCCTTGAAGCGGCGCAGGGATTCCAGCTCGCCTTCGAAGATAACGATGTCTTCACGCAGTACACGGATTGGACGGTTACGGTGCACGGTACCTTCGATAACCATGCAACCGGCGATCGCGCCGAACTTCGGCGAACGGAACACGTCACGCACCTCGGCCACACCCAGGATGTTCTCCCGGACGTCGCTGCCAAGCATGCCGGTGAGGGCCTTCTTGACGTCTTCGATGATGTCGTAGATGACGTTGTAGTAACGCATGTCCAGGCCTTCCTGCTCGACGATCTTGCGTGCGCCAGCATCGGCACGCACGTTGAAGCCGAACAGTACAGCGTTGGAAGCCAGTGCCAGGTTGGCGTCGGACTCGGTGATACCACCGACACCGCCACCGACAACACGCACTTGCACTTCGTCGTTACCCAGGCCGTTCAAGGCGCCGTTCAACGCTTCGAGGGAACCACGGACGTCAGATTTGAGGACGATGTTAAGCGTCTTCTTCTCTGCCTGGCCCATGTTCTCGAAGATGTTTTCCAGCTTGCCGGCGTGAGCGCGAGCCAGTTTGACTTCGCGGAACTTGCCTTGACGGAACAGAGCCACTTCACGGGCTTTCTTCTCGTCCGACAGCACGCTCATCTCGTCGCCAGCGTCCGGGGTACCGTCCAGGCCGAGGATCTCGACAGGGATGGATGGACCCGCTTCCTTGATTGGCTTGCCGTTCTCGTCGAGCATGGCACGTACACGGCCATAGTTCGAACCGACCAGCACCATGTCGCCTTGGCGCAGGGTACCGTCTTGAACCAGAACGGTAGCAACCGGGCCACGACCTTTGTCGAGACGCGATTCAACCACAACACCACGACCCGGAGCCGATGGCGTTGCTTTGAGTTCCAGGACTTCGGCTTGCAGCAGAACCGCTTCGAGCAGTTCGTCTACGCCAGTACCGACCTTCGCCGAAACCGAAACGAACGGCGTATCACCGCCCCACTCTTCGGAAGTCACACCGTGAACCGACAGTTCGCTACGGATGCGATCAAGATCAGCGCCCGGCTTGTCGATTTTGTTCACGGCAACAACCAGTGGAACACCAGCGGCCTTGGCGTGCTGGACAGCTTCAATGGTCTGCGGCATTACGCCGTCGTCCGCTGCAACTACCAGGATCACGATGTCGGTCGCCTTGGCACCACGGGCACGCATTGCGGTAAACGCGGCGTGACCTGGGGTGTCAAGGAAGGTGACCATGCCGCGCTCGGTTTCAACGTGGTATGCACCGATGTGCTGGGTGATACCACCGGCTTCGCCGGCAGCTACCTTGGCACGACGGATGTAGTCGAGCAGCGAGGTCTTACCGTGGTCAACGTGGCCCATTACGGTCACGACTGGTGCACGGGAGAAAGTCTCGCCTTCAAACTTCAGGGACTCGGCCAGGGAGTCTTCCAGGGCGGTGTCGCTGACCAGGGTCACTTTGTGGCCCAGTTCTTCGGCTACCAGTTGAGCAGTTTCCTGATCAAGCACCTGGTTGATGGTCGCTGGAGTACCCAGTTTGAACATGAACTTGATGATTTCAGCAGCCTTGACCGACATCTGATTGGCCAGATCGCCAACCGTGATGGTCTCGCCGATCTGCACATCACGCACGACAGGGCCGGTTGGGCTCTGGAAACCGTGGGCGTTGCGTTTCTTCAGCTTGGCCTTGCCGCGACCACCACGACGGAAGCCATCGCTTTCTTCGTCGGTAGTGCGTGGCGCAACGCGTGGAGCAGGCGCTTTCTCTTTGACCGAGGCACGATGCGGAGCGTTTTTACGCTCGCCATCGCCACCACCACTGCGACGATTGTTATCGTCGGCACGTGGTTTGTCCGGACGACGAGGTTCGTCGCGCTTGCGAGCGTCAGCAGCAGGTGCTGGAGCAGCGGCAACCGGAGCGGCCTCACGCACAGCTTCAACAGGCGCGCTAGGTGCAGCGACTGCGTCAGTAGCGGATTGCGCAGCAGCAGGCTGGCTACGCGCTTCTTCTTCGGCGCGACGCTTGGCTTCTTCTTCAGCCTTCTGGCGTGCAGCATTTTCTACTGCGCGACGTTCGTCCATCTCGCGTTTGCGCTCGGCTTCGATTTCTTCCGGGCTGCGCTGTACGAAGACTTTCTTCTTACGCACTTCAACGCTGATGCTCTTGCTACCAGCCACCCGCAGGGTGCTGGTTGTTTTGCGCTGCAATGTAATCTTGCGCGGTTCTTCCACTTTCGCCTTGTGGCTGCTTTTCAAGTGAGTCAGCAACGATTGCTTCTCACTGTCGCTCACATGTTCCTCGGCGGCGGTGTGCGGCAGACCTGCCTCACGCATCTGCTGCAACAGGCGCTCTACCGGTGTTTTGACCTCATCGGCCAGTTGTTTCACCGTGACTTGCGTCATGCACTTCTCTCCTCAGGCCGCGCCTAATTACTCGAACCAATGGGCTCGGGCGGCCATGATCAACTTGCCGGCACGATCATCGTCAATGCCGTCGATGTCGAGCAGGTCGTCAATAGACTGCTCGGCCAGGTCTTCGCGGGTAATTACGCCGCGCACCGCCAGTTCCATCGCCAAATCCTTGTCCATACCCTCAAGCGAGAGCAGGTCTTCGGCCGGATGGGCGTCTGCCAGCTTTTCCTCAGTAGCGATGGCTTTAGTCAACAAGCGATCCTTGGCCCGAGCGCGAAGCTCGTTGACGGTGTCTTCGTCAAAGCCGTCGATGTTGAGCATTTCCTCCACCGGTACGTAGGCAATCTCTTCCAGGCTGGTAAAGCCTTCATCTACCAGCACCTGTGCCAGGTCTTCGTCGACTTCCAGCTCGTCGATGAAGTTGCGCAGGATGTCGCCGGTTTCTGCTTGCTGCTTAGCCTGGATGTCCGATTCGGTCATGACGTTCAGGGTCCAGCCAGTCAACTGGCTGGCCAAACGTACGTTCTGACCACCGCGACCGATGGCCTGGGCCAGATTGTCTGCGCCAACGGCGATGTCCATTGCATGGGCATCTTCGTCAACAATAATTGCCGCGACTTCAGCCGGGGACATGGCGTTGATCACGAACTGCGCCGGGTTATCGTCCCACAGCACGATATCCACACGCTCACCGCCCAATTCGCCCGACACTGCCTGGACACGCGAACCGCGCATACCAATGCAAGCGCCCTGCGGGTCGATGCGTTTGTCCTTGGAACGGACCGCGATCTTGGCGCGCGAACCCGGGTCGCGGGACGCAGCCATGACTTCGATCAGGCCTTCGGCAATTTCCGGCACTTCGATACGGAACAGCTCGATCAACATTTCCGGCGCGGTACGCGACAGGATCAGTTGAGGGCCACGGTTCTCGGTGCGGATTTCCTTGAGCAGCGCACGCAAACGCACGCCAACACGGAAGGTTTCGCGGGAAATGATGTCTTCACGGGCCAGCAACGCTTCAGCGTTGTTACCCAGGTCGACGATCACGTTGTCGCGGGTCACTTTCTTCACGGTGCCGGAGATGATTTCCCCCAGGCGCTCGCGATAGGCGTCAACGACTTGAGCACGCTCGGCTTCGCGGACCTTTTGCACGATGACTTGCTTGGCAGTCTGTGCAGCGATACGACCGAACTCGATGGACTCGATCTTTTCCTCGACGACGTCACCAACCTGGGCACCAGGATGCGTCAGCGCAACCTTGCTTGGCCAGGTTTCGATGGCCGGATCATCAAGATCGGCTTCTTCGACGACCGTCCAGCGACGGAAAGTCTCATAGGCTCCGGTGTGGCGATTGATTTCCACACGCAGATCAACTTCGTCTTCAAAACGCTTTTTGGTAGCAGTGGCCAGGGCCAGCTCCAGCGCTTCAAAAATCACGTTTGCCGGTACGCCCTTTTCATTGGATACCGACTCAACAACCAGCAGTACTTCTTTGCTCATCGTACGCCTCGCCTTTCGCAAGCCATTGGATCCGCGGGATCCGCAGTTTCTGGCACGTCTCAGTCAAAACTGGGAATAATGTTGGCCTTGTCGATCATATCGATCGGCAACAGGAACTCGTGGTCTTCTACCTGCACCACTACATCCTGTTCTTCTACACCGCGCAGAAGGCCCTGAAAGTTGCGTCGCCCTTCAAAGGGAGATCGCAGCTTGATCTTCACTTGTTCACCGACATATTTAGCAAACTGCTCAATAGTGAACAGTGGGCGTTCCATGCCTGGCGAGGAAACTTCGAGGGTGTATTCAACGGCAATCGGATCTTCAACATCCAGGACACCGCTGATCTGACGGCTGACAATGGCACAATCGTCCACCAGCACACCGCCCTCTTTATCGATATAAACGCGCAACATTGAGTGGCGACCTTGAGCCGAAAACTCAATACCCCAGCATTCATAGCCTAGGGCCACGACCACCGGGGCCAGCAAGGCCTGCAACTCTTCTAGCTTGCTCGACACCTGAACCCCCTCGTGCATGTATGTGCATGCTGTGCAAAATAAAAAAATGGGCGAAACGCCCATCCTTGAAACGCCGTCGAACAGCGGCGTTGAAAGTGTCCAGCTAACAAAAAGCCCCTTAAAAGGGGCTCCGCTAAAACTGGTTGCGGGGGCCGGATTTGAACCGACGACCTTCGGGTTATGAGCCCGACGAGCTACCAGACTGCTCCACCCCGCGACAAAGCTGGGGCGGAAGTATACGACCGATCCCTTACAGGGTCAATGTAACCTTCCACCTACAAGAAAGCCCGCAATTGCGGGCTCTCCTGATAATTGGTACCGAGAAGGGGACTCGAACCCCTACACCCTATGGGCACAACCACCTCAAGGTTGCGTGTCTACCAATTCCACCACCTCGGCAATACAGCGCTTACAACCCTTCTTACTTTTGCTCTTGAGCTGGAGGTACGTCAGTCGCTGGAGTAGCCGACTTTTGCTCTTGAAGCACCGGGACATCATCAGAAGCCGGTTTTGCTTTTGGAACTTCCAACACTGCTGGATTTGGCAAACCTGCCTGAGTCAGCACTTGAGCTTTCTCTTTAGCAAAGTAACCTAACCCCAAGCTGGTTATGAAGAAACCTGCGGCAAGTATAGCAGTAAACTTACTAAGAAAGGTAGAGGAACCTTGGCTTCCGAACACAGTATTTGAAGCACCTGCCCCGAAAGACGCACCAGCGTCCGCACCCTTGCCCTGTTGCAGCAATACCAGGGCAACAACGCCCAGCGCACCCAACAGATGAAAAACGACTACGACTGTTTCCAGCATTTTCTCAGTTTCCCGCGGCGCGACAAATCGCACCGAACTCATCTGCATTCAGGGAAGCTCCACCAATGAGCCCCCCATCGATATCCGGCATGCCGAACAGTTCGACCGCATTGGCCGCCTTCACGCTGCCGCCGTATAGAAGCCGCACACCTTGTGCGACCTCAGAATTCTCTGCCGCCAACTGCGCGCGGATGGCTGCGTGCACATCCTGCGCCTGTTGCGGTGTAGCAGTCAGCCCGGTACCAATGGCCCAGACCGGCTCGTAAGCAATTACTGCCTTTGCAAATGCACCAACACCCAGCTCCTCGATGATGCTGCCCAGCTGACGCGAGACAACTTCAAGAGTCTTGCCGGATTCACGCTGCTCAAGGGTCTCCCCTATGCACAACACGGGAATCAGGCCACAAGCCTGTGCCGCTGCGAACTTGCGATTGAGTGTCCCATCACGTTCGCCCATCATCTGACGGCGCTCGGAGTGCCCAACGAGCACATAGGAACAACCTGCATCAACCAGCTGACTCGATGCAATCTCACCGGTCAACGCACCCTGCATGGCTTCTACCGCGCAATTCTGCCCGCCGACCTGGATCGACTTGCCTTTCAAGCCATCAACCACTTGGTTGATATGCAAGCAAGGCGGGAATACCGCGATATCGACACCGCTCGGCAGGGCCAAGTGACGAAGGCCATTGACCAGCTCAGCGACACTGGCGCGGGTACCGTGCATCTTCCAGTTACCAGCTACCATAGTGCGACGCATGCTGTACCTCGTCGGTCAAAGTGGGCGCAGATGTTACCCAACCGCATCAACACTGGCAAGCCGAATTCAGACGCAAACTTCAGTTACCAGTTTTGCCAGCTCTTCGGCATAGCCGCGAACCTGTGTTTCGTCATCGCCTTCGACCATGACACGCACCAAAGGCTCGGTTCCCGACTTGCGCAACAGGACCCGGCCACGGCCAGCCATGGCGACGGTAACGCGCTCACAGGCTTCTTTGATCGCCGGGTGCTCGATAGGGTTTTCGCCCCCCGAGAAACGCACATTGAGCAGCACCTGAGGGCACTTGCGCAGAGCCTGGCGCGCCTGGGCCAGGCTTTCTTCACGGCGACGCAAGGCCAATAGCACTTGCAACGCGGCAATGATCGCATCGCCGGTAGTGGTGTGCTGGAAGCACACAACATGCCCCGAATTCTCGCCACCTATCACCCAGTTACGCTCCAGCAACTCGGCGATCACGTAGCGGTCGCCAACATTGGCCCGCACGAACGGAATCCCCAGGTCGGCCAGGGCCAACTCCAGCCCCAGATTGCTCATCAGGGTACCGACCACGCCACCTTGCAGCTTGTTGCGCTCCTGCAGGTCACGGGCAATGATGAACAGCAGGTCGTCACCATCAACGATGGCGCCTGTATGGTCGACCATCAATACGCGGTCGCCATCGCCATCAAAGGCAATCCCCAGGTCCGCGTGCTCAGCCAAGACCGCAGCCTGCAATTGGCCCATATGGGTCGAGCCACAGTTATCGTTGATATTCAGACCGTTAGGCTGGGCCGACAACACGGTGACCTCGGCGCCCAACTCCTTGAATACGCTAGGGGCTACCTTGTAGGTCGCACCGTGAGCACAATCGATGACAATCTTGAGCCCGGCAAAATTGGTGCTGGTGGGCACGCTGCTTTTACAAAACTCGATATAACGACCCGAAGCGTCGTTGATCCGCGAAACCTTGCCCAGCTTGCTCGACTCGACGACGGTCATCGGCGCATCCAGCAACTCTTCAATCATGTGCTCAATCTCGTCCGGCAGCTTGGTGCCCTGGCCCGAGAAGAACTTGATGCCGTTGTCATCATGGGGATTGTGCGAAGCGCTGATCACAATACCGGCTTGCGCATGAAAGGTACGCGTCAGGTAAGCGATCGCCGGCGTAGGCATCGGCCCCAGCAACATCACATCAGCCCCGGCAGCGGACAGGCCCGCCTCCAGCGCAGATTCGAACATATAGCCGGAAATCCGCGTGTCCTTACCGACAAGGATGCGGCATGCGCCCATGCTGCGGAAGGCCATCCCGGCCGCCCAGCCCAGCTTGAGCATGAAATCCGGAGTGATCGGAAACTCGCCGACCCGACCACGAATACCGTCAGTGCCAAAATATTTTTTAGTCATAAGTGCTCCATCATTCTTATTCGGCTGATTCTACCGCTTCGATCATCCGCACGACGTCAACTGTCTCGGCCACATCATGCACCCGCAGAATGCGCGCGCCCTTGGCCACGGCAAGCGCCGCCAGGGCCAGGCCGCCATGCAGGCGCTCGCCCACAGGGCGATTCAAGGCCATGCCTATCATGCTCTTGCGCGACACCCCAACCAACAGGGGGCGACCAAGGGCGTGCAGGGATTCCATATGCTTGAACAGGCTCAAGTTGTGCTGCAGGGTTTTGGCAAAACCAAACCCCGGATCGAGGATGATCCGTTCTGGCGCAATGCCCGCGACGGCGCATTGGGCAATGCGCTCGGCAAGAAATTCCGTCACTTCATCAACAAGATTGTCGTAGTGAGGGGCATCCTGCATCGTCCCGGGCTCGCCGAGCATATGCATCAGGCAGACAGGCAGCCCCGTGGCAGCAGCTGCATCCAGCGCTCCGTCGCGCTGCAGTGAGCGGACGTCGTTGATCAACCCCGCCCCGAGCCGTGCAGTTTCACGCATGACGGCGGGCGTCGAAGTGTCTACTGAAATGATTACATCCAGCTCGCGGTGGATTCGCTCAACAATCGGCGCAACACGCTCCATCTCCTCCAACGGGGAAACAGCACGCGCGCCAGGCCGGGTTGACTCACCACCGACATCGATAATGGTCGCACCCGCAGCCACCATCGCTTCCGCATGGCGCAATGCCACATCCAGCTGACTGAAACGACCACCGTCGGAAAAGGAGTCAGGGGTTACATTGAGAATGCCCATGACATGAGTATGGGCCAAATCAAGAACCCGGCTGCCGCAAGGCAACCGGGTGGAGGACAACGCAGAAGTCATTTCAAGCCTTAAAGGTCGGCAGCCGGGCCGCCGATTGGGTTTTCCGGGCGCTCGTTCTGTACCACTGGCGGAGTGCCTGAAGTACCCGAACCACCTTCCCAATCGCGAGGCTCGCGAGGCGCACGACCAGCCATGATGTCGTCGATCTGCTCGGCATCAATGGTCTCGTACTTCATCAAGGCATCAGCCATGGCGTCGAGCTTGTCACGGTTATCGGTAAGGATCTGCTTGGCCGTGCCGTAGCACTGGTCAATGATGCTGCGCACTTCAGAGTCGATCAGCTTGGCAGTCTCGCCGGAGAAGCTGGCACCTTGACCACCGCCGCCACGACCCAGGAACACTTCGCCTTCTTCCTCGGCATACATCAGCGGGCCGAGCTTTTCCGACAGACCCCACTTGGTAACCATGTTCCGCGCAATCTGGCTGGCACGCATGATGTCGTTGGAAGCGCCGGTGGTTACACCATCGAAGCCCAAGGTCATCTCTTCAGCAATACGACCACCGTACAGCGAGCAGATCTGGCTGATCAGGGCGCGCTTGGAAAGGCTGTAGCGATCCTCTTCCGGCAGGAACATGGTGACACCCAGTGCCCGACCACGAGGAATGATCGATACCTTGTAGACCGGGTCATGCTCAGGCACAACGCGACCGACAATGGCGTGACCGGCTTCGTGATAAGCGGTGTTCTGCTTCTCTTTCTCGGACATGACCATGGATTTGCGCTCGGCACCCATCATGATCTTGTCTTTGGCCAGCTCGAATTCTTTCATCTCGACGATGCGCTTGCCGGTACGGGCAGCGAACAGCGAGGCCTCGTTCACCAGGTTGGCCAGGTCGGCACCGGAGAAACCAGGGGTACCACGGGCAATCACACCTGGAGCCACGTCATCGCCCATTGGCACTTTGCGCATATGGACTTTGAGAATCTGCTCGCGGCCACGGATATCTGGCAAGCCAACCACGACCTGACGGTCGAAACGGCCCGGACGCAGCAGCGCAGGGTCAAGTACGTCAGGACGGTTGGTGGCGGCAATCACGATGATGCCATCGTTCATTTCGAAGCCGTCCATCTCCACCAGCAACTGGTTGAGGGTCTGCTCACGCTCGTCGTGACCACCGCCCATGCCAGCACCACGATGGCGACCGACAGCGTCGATTTCATCGATGAAGATGATGCACGGCGCGTGTTTCTTGGCCTGCTCGAACATGTCACGCACACGGCTGGCACCCACGCCGACGAACATCTCGACGAAGTCGGAACCGGAAATGGTGAAGAACGGAACCTTGGCTTCGCCGGCAATCGCCTTGGCGAGCAGGGTTTTACCGGTACCCGGTGGGCCGACCATCAGCACACCGCGAGGAATACGACCACCCAGGCGCTGGAACTTGCCCGGATCACGCAGGAACTCGACCAACTCGCCGACTTCTTCCTTGGCTTCGTCACAACCGGCAACGTCAGCCAGGGTAGTTTTTACCTGATCTTCGGAAAGCAGGCGCGCCTTGCTCTTGCCGAAGCTCATCGGCCCGCCCTTGCCCCCTGCACCACCTTGCATCTGGCGCATGAAGAACATGAACACCGCGATGATCACCAGGATCGGGAAGCTGGCGACCAAAAGCTGGGTCCAGATACTCTGCTGCTCAGGCTGCTTGCCTTCAACGATGACCTTGTTGTCCACCAGGTCGCCAATCAGGCCATTGTCCTGGATCGCCGGACGGATGGTCTTGAAGCTGTCACCGTCGTTACGTTTGCCGGTGATCACGTAGCCATCAACCGCTACGCGCTCGACCTTGCCATCCTTAACTTGCTGGATGAAGTCGGAATAGTTGAGGGTCTGCGGCTCGTTAGGGCTGGAGAAGTTGTTCATCACCGTCACCAGGACAGCCGCGATGATCAACCACAGGATAAGATTCTTTGCCATATCGTTCAATTAACTACCCTCTGAAGCAAGCTCCGCTACTGGCGCGCGCTTCGCATGATATTCACCGGCCTAACTTACTACATTACCTACAACTCTGGCAGGCGCCGTCTGTAACCCTTTGTGAAACTTTGACTACACAATATTCGTAAAGCTTCGTGACGAAAGCGATATAAAAAAACCTATCGCCTACCTCCAATTCCTCAAAAACGCTCTTCGCTTGCAGCGCCCTCGACACCGCGGAAGCCGCGGCACAACAAATACTGCTCCCTGGATCGGTCCCGGGAAGAATCAGGCTTGCGCGTCTGCACCTTGTCGAACAACTTGCGAATGTTCTTGTGGTACTCGTCAAAACCCTCGCCCTGGAAGACCTTCACCAGGAAATCTCCACCCGGACGCAAAACCCGACCCGCCAAATCCAGCGCCAACTCACAAAGGAACATCGCGCGCGGCATATCGACGGCCGGTAATCCACTCATATTGGGGGCCATGTCGGAAATCACAAGGTCTACCTGCGAATTTCCCACAGCCTCAAGAATCTGGGCGAGGACGGCGTCCTGGGTGAAGTCACCATGAACAAAGGTCACATCCGGGATGCTGTCCATTTCCAGGATGTCCGACGCAATCAGTCGCCCCTGCCCACCAATCAGACGACTGGTCACCTGGGACCAGCCACCCGGGGCGGCACCCAGGTCAATAACGCTCATGCCTGGGCGGATCAACTTGTCCTTGTCCTGGATCTCCAGCAGCTTGTAACTGGCCCGTGAACGGTAGCCGTCCTTCTGCGCCTTTTTGACGTAAGGATCGTTGAAATGCTCTTGCAGCCACTTAAGGCTAGTTTTGGAACGGGCCACGGGCCACCTCGAAAATAAAACGGGTCGTGATTAACTGGGCGGTCCCGGACTCGCTCGGGTAAACTGGCCGCCGCTTTTTACAAGATCAGACGCAGGGGTCAGATTATGCCGCTCACTCAAGAGCAGAAGAAACAGTACAAATCCATTGGCCACCATCTGAAACCAGTTCTGATTGTGGCAGACAACGGTTTGACTGAAGGTGTGTTAGCCGAACTTGAACGCGCATTAGGCGATCACGAGCTGATCAAGATCAAGGTCAACATCCTTGATCGCGAAGCACGCCTGGCCGCCATTGCAGAACTGTGCAAGGTGGGCAAAGCGGACCTGGTTCAGGTCATCGGCAAGATGGCGCTGCTGTATCGCAAGAATTTCAGCGCCAACAAGCAACTGTCGAACGTTCATCGCTTCAAATGATTCAAGGGTCACGGGCGTGCTTCGCGCGCCCTGCCGCTCCACCCAGGTGCAGGCTGTACCACCAGCACCAAGCCAGAAAACCCTAGCACAAGATAGCTGAACAGCTGCCAGCGCAACGCTTCCGGCAGCAACATACGCACCACGCAATACATTGCACATGCATACAGCGCCATCAACAGCAGTTGCCCACGCATATCCCGCCACAAACTCCCCAAACCCTCGGCCTTGATCAGCACCAGCGCCTGGAGCGTCACGCACGTGGCTGCAAAACCTACCAGCAACGCACTCAATAATCCGCCGATCTCATCAATCAGCAACGGCGCCAGGCCAATCATGCCCAGCACCGGCAATACACCCAGATGTAACAGCCACAGGCCGCCAACCCAGAGCATCTGGGTCAACTGCCAAAGCATGGCGCCCGCTCGAAGCGGGCGCCGCCTTTCAGATGTGACGAACTTCGACAATCTCGTACTCGATCACGCCACCAGGCGTCTTGACGGCCACCACATCACCCTCTTCCTTGGCAATCAAGGCACGGGCCAGCGGCGAGCCGACGGAGATCTTGCCGAGTTTGAAGTCAGCCTCATCCTCACCCACGATGTGGTAAGTCACGCTTTCATCAGTCTCGACGTTGGCGATTTCCACCGTTGTGCCGAAAATCACCTTGCCGGTCTTGGGGATGGTCGTGACATCGATGATGACCGCATTCTGCATGCGCCCCTCGATATCACGGATCCGCGCCTCGACCATACCCTGCTGCTCGCGGGCAGCATGGTATTCGGCGTTTTCCTTCAAGTCACCCAGCTCACGGGCCGTACCGATGTCCTGGCTCAGCTTTGGACGTACGACCTTGGTCAGGTGGGCGTGCTCCTCTTCCAGGGCCTTGGCGCCCTGGACAGTCATTGGATATTTGATCATGCCTTCAATCCTGCGTGTAGATCCTGCAAGCGACGTACGGTTTTTTCCGGACCGAACTTGAGCGCTTCACAGATGGCTTCGCCAGCAGCAATGGTGGTGGTGCAATAGATCTTGTGCTGCAAGGCGTTACGACGAATGGAGTAGGAGTCCGCGATCGACTGGCGACCTTCGGTGGTGTTGATGATCAGGGTGACTTCGTCATTCTTGATCATGTCGACCACGTGTGGACGGCCTTCCGTTACCTTGTTCACGCGACGCACTTTCAGGCCGGCCGCTTCAATCAGCTTGGCGGTCCCTGCGGTGGCCACGACTTCGAAGCCCAAGTTGATCAGATCACGCGCCACACCTGCAACCAGTGGTTTGTCATCATCACGCACGCTGATAAACGCAGTACCGCCGGTCGGCAGCACTTCGCTGGCGCCCATCTGGGCCTTGGCAAAGGCTTCGCCGAAGGTGTCGCCCACGCCCATCACTTCACCGGTGGACTTCATCTCTGGGCCCAGGATCGGGTCCACGCCAGGGAATTTGGCGAATGGGAACACCGCCTCTTTCACGCTGTAGAAGTTCGGAATGATTTCCTTAGTGAAGCCGATTTCCTTCAAGGTCTTACCGGCCATCACACGGGCGGCGATCATCGCCAGGGACACACCGATGCACTTGGAAACAAACGGCACGGTACGCGAGGCACGCGGGTTGACTTCGATGACGTAGATGTCTTCGCCTTGCAGCGCCAACTGTACGTTCATCAGGCCAACCACGCCCAATTCCAGGGCCATTTTCTTGACCTGTTCACGCATCTCGTCCTGGATGTGCAGCGGCAGCGAGTACGGCGGCAGGGAACAGGCCGAGTCGCCGGAGTGAACGCCCGCCTGCTCGATGTGCTGCATGATCGCACCAATCACCACGTCGGTACCGTCGCAGACCGCATCCACGTCCATTTCGATGGCGCAGTTGAGGAAGTGGTCCAGCAGCACCGGGCTGTCGTTGGACACTTTCACCGCATCACGCAGGTAGCGCTTGAGTTCTTCTTCTTCGTAGACGATTTCCATCGCCCGGCCGCCCAGTACGTAGGACGGACGCACCACCAACGGGTAGCCGATCTTGCTGGCTGCACGGATGGCCTCGTCTTCGCTGCGCACGGTAGCGTTTGGCGGCTGGCGCAGGTTCAGGCGCTCAACCATTTGCTGGAAGCGCTCACGGTCTTCGGCACGGTCGATGGCGTCAGGGCTGGTACCGATGATCGGCACGCCGGCCGCTTCCAGGGCACGCGCCAGTTTCAGCGGGGTTTGCCCGCCGTACTGGACGATCACGCCTTTTGGCTTCTCGACGCGACAGATTTCCAGCACGTCTTCCAGCGTTACCGGCTCGAAGTACAGGCGGTCGGAAGTGTCGTAGTCAGTAGAAACAGTTTCCGGGTTGCAGTTGACCATGATGGTCTCGTACCCGTCTTCGCGCAGGGCGAGGGCGGCGTGTACGCAGCAGTAGTCGAACTCGATGCCCTGGCCGATACGGTTTGGACCGCCGCCCAGGATGATGATCTTGTCGCGGCCCGACGGCGCGGCTTCGCACTCTTCCTCATAGGTGGAGTACAGGTACGCGGTATCGGTGGCGAACTCCGCGGCGCAGGTGTCAACGCGCTTGTAGACCGGGAAGATATCCAGCTTGTGGCGATGCGTGCGCAGGTTCTTCTCGGTCACACCCAGCAGCTTGGCCAGACGCTGGTCGGAGAAGCCTTTGCGCTTGAGGCGGAACATCAGGTCGCGGTCGATAGAGGAAAGACCCAGGGTCTTGACCTTTTCTTCTTCCTTGATCAGATCTTCGATCTGCACCAGGAACCACGGGTCAATCATGTTCATGCCGAAGATGTCTTCGACGGTCATGCCAGCGCGGAAAGCATCAGCCACGTACCAGATACGCTCGGCGCCCGGCACGGTCAGCTCGCGCTTGAGGATACTCATGCTTTCCGGGTTGCTCAGGTCGAGCTTCTCGTCCAGGCCGCAAACGCCCACTTCCAGGCCACGCAGGGCTTTTTGCAGGGATTCCTGGAACGTCCGGCCGATAGCCATGACTTCACCGACCGACTTCATCTGAGTGGTCAGGCGGGCGTCGGCTTTCGGGAACTTCTCGAAGGCAAAGCGTGGCAGCTTGGTCACGACGTAGTCGATGGACGGTTCGAAGGACGCCGGCGTAGCACCGCCAGTGATTTCGTTTTGCAACTCGTCCAAGGTGTAACCGATCGCCAGCTTGGCAGCGATGCGCGCAATCGGGAAGCCGGTAGCTTTTGATGCGAGCGCCGAAGAACGCGATACACGCGGGTTCATCTCGATCACGACCATGCGGCCTGTGTCCGGGCAGATGCCGAACTGAACGTTGGAACCGCCGGTTTCAACGCCGATCTCACGCAGTACCGCCAATGAGGCGTTACGCATGATCTGGTATTCCTTGTCCGTCAGGGTCTGTGCCGGCGCAACGGTGATCGAGTCACCGGTGTGCACGCCCATCGGGTCGAAGTTTTCGATCGAGCAGACGATGATGCAGTTGTCCTTTTTGTCGCGGACAACTTCCATCTCGTACTCTTTCCAGCCGATCAGGGATTCGTCGATCAGCAGCTCTTTGGTCGGCGACAGGTCCAGACCGCGTGCGCAGATTTCTTCGAACTCTTCACGGTTGTAAGCGATACCGCCACCGGTGCCACCCATAGTGAAGGACGGACGGATAATGCACGGGAAACCCAGCTTTTCGAGAACCGCGTTGGCCTCTTCCATGCTGTGGGCGATACCCGAGCGCGGGCAGTCAAGACCGATGGACTTCATGGCCTTGTCGAAACGCGAACGGTCTTCAGCCTTGTCGATGGTGTCGGCATTGGCGCCAATCATCTCTACGCCGAACTTTTCCAGGACGCCTTCGCGCTCCAGGTCCAGGGCGCAGTTCAGTGCAGTCTGGCCGCCCATGGTCGGCAGCAGTGCGTCCGGGCGCTCTTTCTCGATGATCTTGGCAACGGTCTGCCATTTGATCGGTTCGATGTAGGTGGCGTCGGCCATGTCCGGGTCGGTCATGATGGTGGCCGGGTTGGAGTTCACCAGGATGACGCGGTAACCCTCTTCACGCAGGGCCTTGCAGGCCTGGGCGCCGGAGTAGTCGAATTCGCATGCCTGGCCGATAACGATCGGGCCAGCGCCGAGAATCAGGATGCTTTTTATGTCTGTACGTTTTGGCATGGGTTTGTCACTCAAATCCGCAGGTCAGTCGGCAAGCCGTCTTGAACAATCCTTGAAGAGCCTGAGGGGGCCGCCGATTTTCCGGGCCACCCTCAGGCCACTCATTTAGCGTCGCTTGGCCATCTCATTGATGAAACGGTCGAACAGCGGCGCTACGTCGTTCGGGCCCGGGCTTGCTTCAGGGTGGCCCTGGAAGCTGAACGCGCTCTTGTCGGTGCGCTCGATACCCTGCAGGGAACCGTCGAACAGCGACTTGTGAATGGCACGCACGTTGGCCGGCAAGGTGGCTTCGTCCACCGCAAAACCGTGGTTCTGGCTAGTGATCATCACGACGCCAGTGTCCAGGTCTTGCACCGGGTGGTTGGCACCATGATGGCCGTGGCCCATTTTCAGGGTCTTGGCACCGGAGGCCAGGGCCAGCAGCTGGTGGCCCAGGCAGATACCGAATACCGGGATCTCGGTTTCCAGCACATCCTTGATCGCCTGGATCGCGTAGTCGCAAGGCTCCGGATCGCCCGGGCCATTGGACAGAAACACGCCATCCGGTTGCAGGGCCAGCACATCGCTGGCCGGGGTTTGCGCCGGCACCACGGTCACGCGGCAACCACGTTCGACCAGCATGCGCAGGATGTTGTACTTAACGCCGTAGTCATAAGCGACCACGTGGTAAGGCAGCTCGCTAGCCTCGATGGTCGCGTGACTGTCAGTCTTCAAGTCCCAGACAGTGGAGCGCCACTCGTACTGTTCTTGGGTGCTGACGACTTTCGCCAGATCCATGCCTTTCAGGCCAGGGAAGCCTTGCGCTGCAGCAATCGCTGCGGCTTCGGAAACATTGTCACCGACCATGATGCAGCCATTCTGCGAGCCTTTTTCACGCAGGATGCGTGTCAGGCGGCGCGTATCGATACCGGCGATCGCCACAACGTTGTTGGCTTTCAGGTAATCGGACAGCGACATCGTGTTACGCCAGTTGCTCGCAACCAGTGGCAGGTCACGAATCACCAGACCGGCCGACCAGACACGATCAGACTCGACGTCTTCCGGCGTAGTACCGGTGTTGCCGATGTGCGGATAGGTCAGGGTAACGATCTGCTGGGCGTAGGAAGGATCGGTAAGGATTTCCTGATAGCCGGTCATGGCGGTGTTAAACACCACCTCTCCAACGGTCTGACCGTCGGCTCCAATGGCTTCGCCGCGAAAAATGCTGCCATCAGCAAGGGCGAGTATGGCTGGCTTAGTCAAGAAGACCTCCCGTAAATAAAGCCTGAAAGGGCGATCGCAGGTTGTAAAAAAGCGGAGTGACGTATGGACACGTCACCCCGCTTCTTCACTGAATTATTCTGCGCGCTTTTAGTGGACACACTAAAGCTGTAGCTTACAGAAAAAGGCTTTTTTGGTCCACCGCTAAAGAGCCTAAAAGGCAGGAGAATGCGACAGGACGTCGCTTAGCGGGTAAAAACGGGGCCCTAGAGTAATACCCAGGGCCCGTTTTTGCTACTGATTAACGCAGATCCAGCACGTCTTGCATGTCATAGAGGCCCGCTTCGCGCCCCTCCAGCCACAATGCCGCACGCACCGCGCCCTTGGCGAAGGTCATGCGGCTGGAGGCCTTGTGAGTGATTTCCAGGCGCTCGCCTTCGGCAGCAAACAGCACCGTGTGATCACCCACCACGTCACCACCGCGCACCGTGGCAAAGCCAATGGTTTCACGCTCGCGCGCACCGGTATGGCCTTCGCGGCCATATACCGCGACTTTCGACAGGTCGCGCCCCAGGGCATCGGCAATCACTTCGCCCATGCGCATGGCAGTACCCGATGGCGCATCCACTTTGTGGCGGTGATGCGCCTCGATGATCTCGATGTCCGCGTCATCACCCAGTACCCGTGCAGCCATGTCGAGCAACTTCAGCGACAGGTTGACGCCCACACTGAAGTTGGCGGCAAACACGATCGGAATATCCTTGCCCGCCGCGACAAGCAATTGCTTTTGCTCGGCATTCAGGCCAGTGGTACCAATAACCATGGCCTTGCCCGCCTTGCGGCAGAACGCCAGGTTTTTCAGCATCACCTCGGGCAGGGTGAAGTCGATCAATACATCAAATTCATCAGCCACTTGCTCCAGGCTGCCAGACAACGCCACACCGATCCGCCCCAGCGAAGCCAGCTCACCGGCATCGGCACCGATCAGCGTACTGCCCGGACGCACGATTGCCGCCGTCAACCCCGACAGAGGCGAGCGTTGCTGCACCGCCTCCACCAGGTTCTTGCCCATGCGCCCGGCGGCGCCCATCACTGCTATACGTCGCATATCCACGTCCTTACAGGTCGCCGAAGAAGCGCTTCACGCCTTCAAACCAGCCAGCGGTCTTGGGCGAATGGGAGCCATCACCGTCCAGGGAGCTGCGGAACTCTTCGAGCAACTCACGCTGACGACGATCCAGGTTGACCGGAGTCTCGACAGCCACACGGCACATCAAGTCGCCCGCCCCACCGCCACGCACTGGCGCAACGCCTTTGCCACGGATGCGGAA
Source organism: Pseudomonas sp. 25 R 14 (assembly GCF_900004755.1). NCBI lineage: Bacteria > Pseudomonadati > Pseudomonadota > Gammaproteobacteria > Pseudomonadales > Pseudomonadaceae > Pseudomonas > Pseudomonas sp. 25 R 14. The sequence continues at coordinate 61,240 of NZ_CVTS01000036.1, forward strand.
CTGCTTGCCGGTCTGCGTCCCCTCAGGGATCTTCAGCTTGACGCGACCATCGAGGGTCGGAATCTCCAGCTCGCCACCCAGGGCAGCATCGACAAAGCTGATCGGCACTTCACAGAACAGGTGCTTGCCGTCGCGCTGGAAGATCGAGTGCTCGCGCACATTGATCACCACGTACAGATCGCCCGTCGGACCACCCTGCGTACCTGCCTCACCTTCACCCGACAAACGGATACGGTCGCCGGTATCGACACCTGCCGGCACTTTCACCGACAGGGTCTTGTACTCTTCGACACGCCCTTCGCCGTGACAGGAGTCGCACGGATCGGAAATGATCTTGCCCTGACCATGGCAGCGCGGACAGGTTTGCTGAACAGAGAAAAACCCCTGCTGCATGCGTACCTGGCCAATACCACCACAGGTTGGGCACGTAATCGGCGACGAGCCCTTCTTGGCACCCGAACCGTCACACGGTTTGCAATTGACCAGCGTCGGCACGCGGATGTTGACGCTAGTGCCGCGCACAGCCTCTTCCAGGTTCAGCTCCAGGGTGTAGCGCAAGTCGCTACCACGCTGGGCACCGCCACGCTGACCACCACGACCGCCACCGAAGAAGTCGCTGAACACGTCGCCGAAGATATCGGAGAAGTTCTGGCCGCCAAAACCGGCACCGCCGCCGCCCATGCTCGGATCGACACCGGCGTGGCCGTACTGGTCGTAGGCCGCGCGCTTGTTCGGATCACACAGGCATTCGTAGGCCTCATTGGCCTCTTTGAACATTTCTTCGGATTCTTTGTTATCCGGATTACGGTCCGGGTGGTGCTTCATCGCCAGACGACGGTAGGCCTTCTTCAGGTCCGCCTCGCTGGAGCCGCGCTCCACACCCAACACTTCGTAATAGTCACGCTTTGCCATAAGTCTTTGCACTCTTAAGGACGTTCGGCAAAACCCTCCTGAGCTTACCAAACTCGTTGAGCCCCAATACAGGCCCGGACCCAACTCACGTCAAATTCAACGATCCTGGTCTTTACTGCTCTCAGCCGAGACCCAGCTAAAAACGCGGTGACTGTCGATCGCAAAGCAGGAGCATTCCCGATCACACCGCCAGCATCCGAACCTTGTCGCATGCTGTAAAAATTCGCGTACCCCAGACACGCCAACGCGGGAGCAAGCTCCCGCGCGGCGACATCCTACCAGTCACCGCTTGATAGCGGTCAACCGGGCGACCAAGTTACTTCTTCTGGCCTTCTTTGACTTCTTCGAACTCGGCATCGACAACGTCGTCGTGCTTGGCTTCAGGCTCTGCCTGTTGCGCAGCGCCATCACCTTGCGGAGCCTGCTCGGCGTACATCTTCTGAGCAACCGGCGCGGAGACTTTCGACAACTCCTCAACCTTGGCTTCGATGGTGGCCTTGTCGTCGCCTTTGACGGCGGCTTCCAGGGCAACCACGGCTGCTTCGATTGCGGTCTTCTCTTCAGCAGTCACTTTTTCGCCAGCATCAACGATCATTTTGCGCGTCGAGTGAACCAGCGCATCACCCTGGTTGCGGGCAGCGGCCAGCTCTTCAAACTTCTTGTCGGCCTCGGCATTGGTTTCAGCATCACGAATCATCTGTTGAATTTCTTCATCAGACAGACCGGAGTTGGCCTTGATCGTGATCTTCTGCTCCTTGCCGGTAGCCTTGTCTTTCGCGCCGACGTGCAAGATACCGTTGGCATCGATGTCGAAGGTCACTTCGATTTGTGGCACGCCACGTGGTGCTGGTGGAATATCGGCCAGGTCGAACTTGCCCAGGGACTTGTTCTGAGCAGCCTGCTTACGCTCACCTTGCAGCACGTGAATGGTCACAGCGCCTTGGTTGTCATCGGCAGTCGAGAACACTTGCGATTTCTTGGTAGGAATCGTGGTGTTTTTCTCGATCAGCGCAGTCATCACGCCGCCCATGGTTTCGATACCCAGGGTCAGCGGGCTGACGTCCAGCAGCAACACGTCTTTCACGTCGCCGGCCAATACCGCACCCTGGATAGCAGCACCCATGGCAACCGCTTCGTCCGGGTTCACGTCTTTACGTGCTTCTTTACCGAAGAACTCGGTCACTTTCTGCTGTACCAACGGCATACGAGTCTGACCACCGACCAGAATCACGTCGTTGATCGCACCCACGTCGATACCGGCATCTTTCAAAGCGGTACGGCAAGGTTCGATGGTGCGCTGAACCAGGTCTTCAACCAGGGATTCGAGCTTGGCGCGCGAGATCTTCACGTTCAAGTGCTTAGGGCCGGTGGCATCTGCTGTGATGTACGGCAGGTTCACGTCGGTCGACATGCTCGACGACAGCTCGATCTTCGCTTTTTCAGCAGCTTCTTTCAGGCGCTGCATGGCCAGCGGATCACCCTTGAGGTTCATGCCGCTTTCTTTCTTGAATTCGTCGACGAGGTAGTCGATCAGACGAATGTCAAAGTCTTCACCGCCCAGGAACGTGTCACCGTTGGTGGCCAACACTTCGAACTGGTGCTCACCGTCGACTTCAGCGATTTCGATCACGGAAACGTCGAAGGTGCCGCCACCCAGGTCATAAACGATCACAGTGTGATCGCCCTTGGCCTTGTCCATACCGTAGGCCAGAGCGGCTGCGGTTGGTTCGTTGATGATGCGTTTTACGTCCAGGCCCGCAATGCGGCCGGCGTCTTTGGTCGCTTGACGCTGGCTGTCGTTGAAGTAGGCAGGAACGGTGATCACCGCTTCAGTCACTGCTTCACCGAGGTAGTCTTCGGCAGTTTTCTTCATCTTTTTCAAGACTTCAGCCGAGATCTGCGGTGCAGACATCTTGTTGCCGTTTACTTCAACCCAGGCGTCACCGTTGTCAGCCTTGGCGATTTTGTAAGGCACCATCTTGATGTCTTTTTGTACGACTTCTTCGTCGAACTTACGACCGATCAGACGTTTCACCGCGTACAGGGTGTTGTGCGGGTTGGTTACAGCCTGACGCTTGGCCGACTGACCAACGAGGATTTCACCGTCGTTGGCGTATGCAATGATCGACGGCGTGGTACGCGCGCCTTCGGCGTTTTCGATAACTTTGGCTTTGCCGTTTTCCATGACGGAGACGCAGGAGTTGGTGGTCCCCAGGTCGATACCGATAATTTTGCCCATGATTTACTCTCCCGAAACTTGAATTTGGTTGCCGCAGCAGTGGTGGCTGACTGCGACAGACTTAAACACTTGACTTATAAATGGGGTCGTTACGAAGGATTTCAAGCCTGCTCGTCAATCGACGGTGCAACAGGTGCAGGAGCCTTGCTCACCACGACCATCGCAGGGCGCAACAAGCGACCATTGAGCAAGTAACCCTTCTGGAACACTTTCAACACACTATTGGGCTCAAGATCTGCACTTTCCTGCATCGCCATGGCCTGGTGATGTTCAGCGTTGAACGGCTCACCGCCTTGCGGATCGATGGCTTCCAACTGATAACGCTTCAGGGTGTCCTGGAACATTTTCAGGGTCAGTTCGATCCCCTCGCGCATGGCGCGGATGTTTTCGTCGTCCGGGTTGGACAACTCAAGGCCACGCTCCAGGCTGTCGATGATCGGCAACAGATCACCGGCAAACTTTTCCAGCGCGAACTTGTGGGCTTTCTCTACATCCTGCTCGGCGCGGCGGCGGACGTTCTGCAGATCGGCAGCAACACGCAAAGCCTGATCCTGAGCGCCTACCAACTGCTCTTCGAGCACTTGCACACGAGCCGCCAGGTCTTCACCCGCTGCCTGCGAGGCCTGGTTGGCGTCTGGGTTTTGCGTATCCAGCGTCTGTTCGTCAGCCATAGTTCTCTCCTTTCTAAATCCTGCGCGAACTCGACTCGCGCTTCTGTTCCGGTATATGGGGCCACAATTTCCAGGTTCAAGGGCCGACATGTCCCGACTCATACTTTCCACTCATTCCTCATCGCACTAAAAAAAACTACCACCCAAGCAAATTGAGCTAAGCCGCAGGATTGTCAGCCCAGAACAAAACACTGTATAAATAACCAGACCTAAAGCCTGGGAGCAGCCGTCATGCTGGTTCACCTGTCCGTACATAACTACGCCATCGTCGAGCATCTGGATCTTGAACTGGATCGCGGGATGAGCGTAATCACAGGCGAAACCGGCGCCGGCAAGTCGATCATGCTCGACGCACTGGGCCTGACCCTGGGCGACCGCGCCGACAGTGGCGTGGTTCGCCCCGGCGCAGACAAGGCCGACATCCTGGCAACCTTTGATCTGGCCGACATCCCGGAGGCCAGCGCCTGGCTCGCCGAACGCGACCTTGACAACGATGGCCCGTGCATCCTGCGCCGGGTAATTACCGCCGAAGGCCGCTCCCGCGGCTACATCAATGGCACGCCCTGCCCACTCGGTGATTTGAAAGCCCTTGGCGAACTGCTGATCGACATCCATAGCCAACACGAACACCAGTCCTTGCTCAAAACCGACACCCATCGGCGACTGCTGGACGAATACGCCGGCGCGACCGACCTGGCGCGCCAGGTACAACTGGCCGCACAACGCTGGCGCCAGACCCGCCAGGAGCTGGAACGGCTGTCCAATTCCGGAGACGAACAACGTGCCCGCCACCAGCTTCTCAGCTATCAGTTGGAAGAGCTGGAAAGCCTGGGCCTGGGCGAAACCGAGCTGGAACAGTTGGAGCAGGAGCACAAGAACCTGACCAATGCCGAGACACTGCTGGGCATTTGCCGCCAGGTTGTCGAGCAATGCAGCGAAAGTGACTCCGGCAATGTGCTGAATGCACTGACAGCAAGCCTTAACCGCCTGTCGAGCGTGAACAGCGGCTCTGGATCATTGAATGAAGCCACCACCCTGCTGACCAGCGCACAAATCCAGGTAGAAGAAGCCGTTGGCGAGCTGAACCGCTTCCTCGACCACTTCGATGCCGACCCGGCACGCCTGCAAGAGATCGAAGAACGCCTCGACACTATTTATACCCTGGCACGCAAACACCGTATCCAGCCGACCGAAGTCGCAGCCATGCAGCAAAAACTGCTGGACGAGATCGAAACCCTGAATGCCAATGATGAATCCATCGAGCGCCTGGGCGATGAACTGGCCTCCTTCGCCCGCCACTACCAGGAAAAGGCCCGGGAGTTGAGCGACCTGCGACATCATGCGGCAACCGGACTGGCCTGCGCCGTGGAACAGGAAATCCAACGCCTGGGCATGCCCGGCGGGCGCTTCACCATCGAGTTGCACACCAATAGCGGCAATGAACTGCAGCCCAACGGCCTGGAGCAGGTCGAACTACTGGTGAGCGCCAACCCTGGTCAACCCCTCAAGGCACTGGCCAAGGTGGCGTCCGGCGGCGAACTGTCACGGATCAGCCTGGCGATTCAGGTCATTACCGCCCAGACCTCACGCGTACCAACATTGGTATTCGACGAAGTGGACGTGGGGATCGGCGGGCCGACTGCAGAAATTGTCGGCCAATTGCTGCGCCGCCTCGGCGAGCGTGGGCAAGTCTTGACGGTTACCCACTTGCCACAGGTGGCAGCCCAGGGGCATCAGCATCTGTTCGTGCATAAGGTGCGGGGCAGCGATGCGACGCATACCGCCGTGTCCAAGCTGAACAAGACCGAGCGGGTGGAAGAAGTCGCGCGCATGCTCGGCGGCATCGACCTGACCAAGGAGTCCCTGGCTCATGCGAAAAAGATGGTGGTAACGGCAAAGGTTTGATCCCGTTCTTTCCGGGATTTTCTGGCGACAGACAGCACGAAGGCGACCCTAGGGTCGCCTTCGATCGTTTCGCAGAGTGAATCTGCGTAGCTTTCTTACTTTTTCTTACGTATGTATAGAACCAGATTATGGTCCACCAAATCGAATCCGTGCTCCTCAGCAATCTTGTGCTGCAGCGCTTCGATTTCGGGACTGGTGAACTCGATAACCTCATTGGTATCCAGGTCAACCATGTGGTCGTGATGACCACCGTCAGCCAGTTCAAAAACTGCATGACCGCCGTCGAAATTATGACGAACCACCAGCCCTGCGGCTTCAAACTGGGTCAGTACACGGTAAACCGTGGCCAGGCCGACGTCCTCGTTAGACTCCATCAGCGCCTTGTAGACATCCTCGGCACTCATGTGGCGCTGCTCGGCGGAATCGAGCATTTGTAGAATCTTGACTCGTGGCAGAGTCACTTTAAGACCGGCTTTGCGTAGTTCGCTATTTTCAACCATGGTTAGCTTTCTCGCGGATGCTGCTTCGCAGCTTCTCTTAATACGGGTATGATCGGCGTTTACGTTGTCCCAGCCAAGATAGTGGAAGTCGCCCACCGATGCAAAACACCAAGCTCTTGCTAACCAGTTTCACCCTTGTGGGACTGCTCGCACTCGCCGGTTGTTCATTCCCCGGGGTTTACAAAATCGACATCCAGCAGGGCAATGTCGTCACGCAGGACATGATAGACCAGTTACGCCCGGGAATGACCCGACGGCAAGTACGGTTTATCATGGGCAATCCCCTGCTGACCGACACATTCCATGCCGATCGCTGGGATTATCTCTATAGCCTGCAGCCTGGAGGCGGGGAGCGCCAACAGGAGCGCGTCAGTGTCATCTTTAATGGCAACGACCAGCTCGTCAGCCTTTCCGGTGACTTCATGCCTGGCGTAAGCCGCGATGAAGCCCTGCTAGGCAAGGATAACGGCACCAACGTCACTGCTCCTGTGCAGAACGGCGAGAAGCCCAAGTCCGAAGTGCCGGCCAAGCCAGGTTCTTTGCTGGATACGATCCAGAAAGACATCGACAGCGTGGAAACCGTTCCGGTGCCAACACCAGAGCCGCTGGATACTGGCCCGCAATAATTTTCATTGTTCAACAAAAAGCCCGGCATGCCGGGCTTTTTGTTGCCTGCTATTTCACAGGTCACGGATTTTGCCGCCGAGCCTCGGCCGCTTTTGCCGCTCGCAAGCGCCTCACCTCTTTGGGATCCGCCAGCAAAGGGCGATAAATTTCGATGCGATCGCCGACCTGCACGCTGCGGGTTTGCGCATCCGCCACGACCTTGCCGAAAATCCCCAAAGGGCAATTAGCCACATCCACCTCGGGAAACTGTGCCGCAATGCCTGAGGCCAACACCGCCGCCCGCAGGCTCGTACCCGGCGCAACGGCCAGGTTCAACAGCTGTTGGCGGTCTACAGCGGCGTAGACCACTTCAATCTCGATCAGCGGCTCAGCCATGCAGTTGCTTGGCTCGCTGGCAAAACGCATCCACCAGGGTATTCGCCGCCTGGTTGAACAGTGGGCCCAACGTCGCCCGCACTATGGAGCCTGCATAATCAAACGTCAGGTCCAGGCTGATCTTGCACGCCTTCTCCCCCAATGGCTTGAATACCCAGACACCGTGCAGTTGAGTGAATGGCCCTTCTTCCAGATTCATCTCGATGGACCGGCCAGGAACCAGCACATTGCTGGTCACAAATTTTTGGCCAAGCCCGCCCTTGGACACTTCCAGACTCGCACGCATATGCTCATCGCTGCTCTCCAGCACCGTGGACGAGGAGCACCAGGGCAGGAAATCCGGGTAGCTCGCCACGTCGTTGACCAGGTCATAGAGCGCTTGTGCCGGGTAAGGCAACAGGGCCGAGCGTTGAATATGCGTCGTCATGGGAGCGTTATTTCCGAAGCTGAGCGGCAAACATCGCGAAAAGACTGCCCGATTCGCGAGAGAAAAAAATCAGAGAACAGCCTGTATTGTCCGGGATTCATCCAACACGCTCAAGCACGCAGGTTGACCGTAGCCGACACGCTCGCAACTCCCTATAATGCCGCCCCTATGGCTAAACAAAAGAAACACCCAACAGGGACCATCGCGCAGAACAAGAAGGCGCGACACGATTACTTCATCGAACATCGGTTCGAGGCTGGTCTGGTCCTGGCCGGCTGGGAAGTAAAAAGTCTGCGCGCCAGCAAGTTGCAACTGGTCGACAGTTACGTGCTGCTCAAGGATGGCGAGGCCTGGCTGCTCGGCAGTCATATCACGCCGCTGATGACCGCCAGTACCCACGTGATTGCCGACCCGGTGCGTACGCGCAAGCTGCTGCTCAATGCCCGCGAACTGGAAAAGCTTGCCGCTGCCGTGCAGCAGAAGGGTTATGCCTGCGTTTGCCTGTCGTGGTACTGGAGCAAGCACCTGGTCAAGTGCGAGATCGCACTGGGCAAGGGCAAGAAGGAATACGACAAGCGCGATACCGAGCGCGAGCGCGACTCCAATCGGGAATTGCAACGCGCCGTACGCAACAAGGGCAAGGAAGACTGATCTTCCCCACCCCTTGATGCAAGCCCGCGCGGCGTAGGGACGGCTCCCTGCGCCGCAATGGCAGGCTATATGCCCTTGCGCCGCTCCGCCCGAGCCATGCGCTGCACTTCCTGACGCACCTCCTCCAACACCTCCTGCACATACAGCAGGTGACGTGTTGAAACTTCCCGTGCCTGTTCCGCCCGCCCTTCAATAATCGCCAGGTATAAATCCCGGTGCTGGTTGATCAGCATGTCGCGGGTTTCGGTGCGTTGCTGGTACATGCCGCCGATATTGGTCACCACGTTGCGCTTGAGCAAATCAAACAAGCCGCGAATGGTGTGCAGCAATACCGCGTTGTGGCTGGCCTCGGCGATAGCCAAGTGAAACCTGGCATCGGCCGCCCCCTCTTCAATGCGACTCACTTCATCATCACGCGTGTAGCAATCCTGCAACGCGTCAAAAGCTGCGGTCAGCCGCTCCCGGTCCACTTCGGTGGCGCGCAAGGCGGCGTAATACGCACAAGAGGCTTCGAGCGTCTGGCGAAACTCCAACAGATCGCGCTGGGCCTCGGGATTGCTTTCCAACAAATGCAGCAATGGATCGCTGAAGGTTGAACCCAGCGTCTCCACCACATAATTGCCGCCGCCCTGACGACTGACCAGCAACCCCTTGGCCGCCAGCTTCTGGATCGCCTCGCGCAGCGACGGGCGCGACACACCGAACTGTTCAGCCAGTGCGCGCTCGGCTGGCAATCGCTCGCCCGACTTCAACGTGCCCTCAAGGATCATCCCCTCAAGCTGCTCGACAATATCGTCGGACAAACGGCGCTGACGCACCTGATCAAACGCCATAACTGACTCTCCACGATCCCGGCCACTCGCCGGGCCCTCTATTCTGGCCTATTGCCGCGCCGGCGGCACCTATCAGAACCCCTTTGATTACACCGATCAGACCCAACGCCCGCCGACATGCGACCAAAGTTTCTCAGGCGGCAAATTGACACATCACCCCGAAGGCTCTTACCCTAGCCATCAGCGATTGTAAATTGGTATTACCAATTACCCAGATCCGCTGAGCATGCATGACCAACAACAATTAGGGGCCACCCCATATGCAAACCTGGCAACAGCTCTACAGCCCACTCGGCAGCCTTGGCCTGTCCGCACTGGCCGCCGTCATTCCTATCGTATTTTTCTTCCTGGCCCTGGCGGTATTTCGCCTTAAAGGCCATGTTGCCGGGAGCATCACCCTGGCGTTGTCGATCCTGGTGGCGATCTTCGCCTTCCAGATGCCGGTCGATATGGCACTCGCCGCTGCCGGCTATGGCTTTGCCTACGGCCTGTGGCCAATCGCCTGGATCATCGTCGCCGCGGTATTCCTCTACAAACTGACGGTCAAAAGTGGCCAGTTCGAAGTGATCCGCAGCTCCGTGCTGTCGATTACCGATGACCAGCGCCTGCAAGTGCTGCTGATCGGCTTCTGCTTCGGTGCGTTCCTGGAAGGTGCCGCCGGTTTCGGCGCACCCGTGGCGATTACTGCCGCGCTGCTGGTAGGACTGGGCTTCAACCCACTGTACGCCGCCGGCCTGTGCTTGATTGCCAACACCGCACCCGTGGCGTTCGGCGCCCTGGGGATCCCGATCATCGTGGCCGGCCAGGTCACCGGTATCGACGCCTTCAAGATCGGCGCCATGACCGGTCGCCAATTGCCACTGCTGTCACTGTTCGTGCCGTTCTGGCTGGTGTTCATGATGGACGGTGTGCGCGGCGTCAAGGAAACCTGGCCTGCAGCACTGGTGGCTGGCTTGAGCTTTGCCATCACCCAGTACCTCACCTCCAACTTCATCGGCCCGGAACTGCCGGATATCACCTCGGCCCTGGCCAGCCTGATTTCCCTGACCCTGTTCCTGAAAGTCTGGCAGCCCAAGCGCACTGCGGGTGCCCAGATTGCTGGCGCCACGTCCAGCGTTTCGGTCACCGGCAGCGTCGGCGGTTTCGGCCAACCACGCACTTCCGTGGCTTCGCCTTACAGCCTGATGGAAATTTTCAAAGCCTGGTCGCCGTTCCTGATCCTGACCGTGCTGGTCACCATCTGGACCCTCAAGCCGTTCAAGGCCATGTTCGCCGCCGGCGGGTCGATGTACAGCTGGGTGTTCAACTTTGCGATTCCGCACCTGGACCAGATGGTGGTCAAGGTTGCGCCCATCGTCACCAACCCGACGGCCATCTCGGCGGTGTTCAAGCTGGACCCGATTTCCGCCACGGGCACGGCGATTTTCTTCTCCGCATTGCTCTCCATGCTGGTGCTGAAAATCAACGTCAGAACTGGTCTGACCACTTTGAAAGAGACGTTCTACGAGTTGCGCTGGCCAATCCTGTCCATCGGTATGGTGCTGGCGTTCGCATTCGTCACCAACTACTCCGGCATGTCTTCGACCATGGCGCTGGTATTGGCCGGCACCGGCGCGGCATTCCCGTTCTTCTCGCCGTTCCTTGGTTGGCTGGGCGTGTTCCTCACCGGTTCCGATACCTCGTCCAATGCCCTGTTCAGCTCCCTGCAAGCCACCACCGCGCACCAGATCGGCGTCAGCGATACCCTGCTGGTAGCGGCGAACACCAGTGGCGGCGTGACCGGCAAGATGATTTCCCCGCAATCGATCGCCGTGGCCTGCGCCGCGACCGGCCTGGTGGGCAAGGAATCCGACCTGTTCCGTTTTACCCTCAAGCACAGCCTGTTTTTCGCTACGATTGTCGGCCTGATCACCTACGCCCAGGCGTACTGGTTCACCGGCATGCTGGTGCATTAAGACCACAGGCAATACCGTAAGAACCGACGCCGCAGCCGCCTTGCGGCGTCAGCTATTCACAACCCAGTCTGCTGAGCCGTGGCGCCCAGGCTCCTCAGACTGGGTGCTGCTGATCCTGGAGGCACCATGAGCCTACCCATCGCGTTCCTTGATGCTGTCGCACGACTGATCCCGAAAGATCGGCGCTTCGACGACCCTCTTTCCACCCTGGCCTTCGGTACCGATGCCAGTTTTTACCGACTGATCCCACAACTGGTGATCCGCGTCGAATCGGAAGATGAGGTAGTCGAACTGCTGCAACTGGCGCAACGCGACCGCGTGCCAGTGACCTTTCGCGCAGCCGGTACCAGCCTCTCCGGCCAGGCGATCAGCGATTCAGTGCTGATCGTGCTCGGCGATAACTGGAACGGGCGCGAGATTCGTGGCCAAGGTACGCAGATCCGCTTGCAACCCGGGGTGATTGGGGCCCAGGCCAACGCCTGGCTTGCGCCGTTCGGACGTAAGATCGGTCCGGACCCTGCGTCAATCAACGCCTGCAAAATTGGCGGAATTGTCGCCAACAATGCCAGCGGCATGTGCTGCGGCACCGCGCAAAACACCTATCACACCCTGGCGGGGATTCGCCTGGTACTGGCCGACGGTAGCCGCCTGGATACTGAAGATGCCGCCAGCGTCGCAGCGTTTCGCCAGCAACACGGCGCACTGCTTGAACGTTTGGCCACCCTGGGCCGCGAGACCCGGGCCAATGCTGAACTGGCTGCAAAAATCCGCCACAAATACCGTCTGAAAAACACCACCGGCCTGTCACTCAACGCCCTGGTGGATTTCGACGAGCCGCTGGATATCCTCAGCCACTTGCTCGTGGGTTCCGAAGGCACCCTGGGGTTCATCAGCGCAGTCACCTACGACACGGTGATCGATCACCCGAACAAGGCTTCGGCCCTGATCGTGTTCCCCGATGTGGAAACCTGCTGCAACGCGGTGACGGTGCTGAAAACCCAGCCCGTCTCAGCGGTCGAGTTGCTGGACCGACGCAGTATGCGTTCGGTGCAGGACAAACCCGGCATGCCCGCTTTCGTACAGCAGCTATCGGAAGGTGCCTGCGCGCTATTGATCGAATCCCGCGCGGCTTCGTCCTCATTGCTGCATGAGCAACTGGCGCTGATCATGGCATCGCTGGCCAGTTTCCCAGTCGAGAAGCAAGTCGACTTCACCGAAGACCCGGTGGAAAACGCGCGCCTGTGGGCGATCCGCAAGGACACTTTCCCTGCCGTCGGCGCCGTACGCAAAACCGGCACCACGGTGATCATCGAAGACGTGACCTTCCCGGTGGAGCAACTGGCCATTGGTGTGAACCGCTTGATCGAGCTGTTCGACAAACATCACTACGACGAAGCCATCCTTTTCGGACACGCCCTGGAAGGTAATCTGCACTTTGTCTTCACCCAAGGCTTCAACAGCGCGCAAGAAGTCACACGCTACCAGGCGTTCATGGATGACGTAGCACAACTGGTGGCCGTGGAATTCGGCGGTTCGCTGAAGGCCGAGCACGGCACCGGTCGCAATATGGCGCCTTTTGTCGAACTGGAATGGGGCAGCGATGCCTACCAGTTGATGTGGCAGCTCAAGCGCCTGCTCGACCCCAACGGTATTCTCAACCCGGACGTGGTGTTGAGCGAAGACCCGCAAATCCACCTCAAGCACCTCAAGCCACTGCCGGCGGCCGACGAAATTGTGGATAAGTGCATCGAGTGCGGCTTCTGCGAGCCGGTATGCCCATCCAAGGGCCTGACCCTGAGCCCGCGCCAGCGCATCGTGATCTGGCGCGATATCCAGGCACGCAAACGCGCCGGTATCGATACCACTGAACTGGAAGCGGCCTATCACTACCAAGGCATCGACACCTGTGCCGCAACAGGGTTGTGCGCCCAGCGCTGCCCGGTAGGCATCAATACCGGCGACCTGGTGAAAAAACTGCGCAGCCGCGAAGCGAGTAGTACGAAAACCGCCGAGTGGCTGGCCGGCCATTTCTCCACCGCGCTGCAAGGTGCACGCTTTACCCTGCATGTAGCCAACGGCGCCCGCATGCTGCTCGGCGCGCCCCGCCTGGCGAAACTCTCGGCCACGGTAACCCGCCTGTCCAAAGGGCAAATACCGCAGTGGAACACCGCCATGCCCCAGCCGGAAAAAGCCATCCGCTTCAGCCCGGCCGTCAATGACGAGCGCCCCCGAGTGGTCTACCTCGCGGCCTGTGTATCGCGGGCAATGGGCCCGGCTGCTGGGGATAAAGAGCAGATGTCGCTGTACGACAAAACCCGAGGCCTGCTGGAAAAAGCCGGTTATCAGGTCGTCATCCCGGACAATCCCGACAGCCTGTGCTGCGGCCAGCCCTTCGCCTCCAAAGGCTACGCAGAGCAGGCCGAGCACAAACGCCAGGAACTGATCGGCGCCCTGCTCCACGCCAGCCGTGGCGGCCTCGACCCCATCTACTGCGACACCAGCCCATGTACCCTGCGCCTGGTCCAGGACCTTGGGCAAACGCGCCTGGACCTCTACGACCCGGTACGTTTTATCCGCACCCACCTGATGGACCGCCTGGACTTCACCCCCCAGGATGCACCGATTGCAGTACATGTCACCTGCAGCACCCAGCACCTGGGCGAAAGCCAGGCCCTGATCGACCTGGCCCGGCGCTGCAGCAATAACGTGGTAATCCCCGAAGGCATCCACTGCTGTGGGTTTGCCGGCGACAAAGGCTTCACCACCCCGGAACTCAACGCTCACTCACTGCGCACCCTCAAGGACGCCGTGCAGTACTGTAGCGAAGGCATCTCCACCAGCCGCACCTGTGAAATCGGCCTGACCCAACACGGCGGCATCGATTACCACGGGCTGGTCTACCTGGTGGACCGCGTCACCGAAGCCCGAGCCCACTGACCCGACTCAATCCCACCAACCGCTCAAGGCCAACCTTTCGGGTTGGCCTTCTGTGGCCGTTTGACGTACACTGCACAGGCTTGTCGCTCACGATCACATCGAGCAACAAGCACGGGGCCGTTTAGGATTCGACGCCGGTTGCGAACCTTTAGGTGCATGCCGAGTTGGTAACAGAACTCGTAAATCCACTGTTGCAACTTTCTATAGTTGCCAATGACGAAACCTACGGGGAATACGCTCTCGCTGCGTAAGCAGCCTTAGCCCTTCCCTCCTGGTACCTTCGGGTCCAGCAATCATCAGGGGATGTCTGTAAACCCAAAGTGATTGTCATATAGAACAGAATCGCCGTGCAGTACGTTGTGGACGAAGCGGCTAAAACTTACACAACTCGCCCAAAGCACCCTGCCCTTCGGGTCGCTGAGGGTTAACTTAATAGAAACGGCTACGCATGTAGTACCGACAGCAGAGTACTGGCGGACGGGGGTTCAAATCCCCCCGGCTCCACCAAATAAGCTATACAAATCAGGCACTTAGCGTTTACCGCGAGTGCCTTTTTTGTGCCTGAATGGGTGGTTTTGGCTCGGTTATGCCAGCTTAATGACAGCGTCACGTGAAGCGACTGGGGCAAAATATGAGTTCGGAGATTGACCGGGTAAAGGATCGCGCTAGAAGCCGGGCCTTGGTGGATGAGCTCTACCAAGACGCAAGCCGTGTATACGTCGTGCATTACTCATGCGAATCATTTTATGAGGGGTCCACCGGCGCTTCGAAACGAGTGACGTCCATCGCCGTGAGAAACCTAAAGTCTGCACAGACAAAATCTTGGTCGCTTCATAAATCAGCGGAGCTGAAGGGTTCACTTGCGACGATGTCGGATGAGCTGGATAACCATGAAAAATCAATGCTTGATGGCTATTTTACTTTTCTAGAGCAGCATAGAGACTGCCGATTCATTCACTGGAATATGCGAGACGAGCATTTTGGCTTTTTCGCCCTTGAGCATCGACACCGCGTCATGGGCGGTCAGCCTTTTGAACTTCAGGATGACAAAAAAGTAGATCTGGCTAGGGTACTAGTTAGCCTCTATGGCAAGTCCTATGCTCCACACGAGGACAGCAAGGGCCGCAGAGGCCGAATAATGAGCCTGACAGAGCTGAACAATGTATCGGACGTCGACGCGCTGACAGGCGAACAGGAAGCTGACGCATTCGTCAGTGGTGATTATCTTAAGATGCACAGATCAACGCTCAGAAAGCTGGACATGTTTGCCAATTTCTTCGAGCGCACACATGAAAAACGCCTAAAAACAAACGCTACCTGGGCAGACAAGTTTGGTGTCCGTCCGATTGCGATGCTGGAAATCGTAAAAGGCCACCCGCTATTTTCCGCGTTTACCGTCATTGCAATCGTGTTGGGGGCAGTCGCGAAATACACTGAATTTTTCAAACAATTCCTGAACGTCGGTTCTTAAATGCCTGGCGCTGCTGATGCAGCAAGATAGGCGTGAACAGTGCATAGACAATGGCCTGTGTCGCCTACGGCGATTCACTCCTGGTCATATCCGTGGCTTACATCCTGATACGCTTTTTAATAGCTGCGGGTTGAAAAGCCATCATTTAGGCATCATTTCTGATATGCCTCAAACGGAGGCGGCACTTAAGGAATGATCATGGCAAATTTTACCGTTCGAGTAGAGTTACACGGGGCAGACGAAAGCGATTACGAAACTCTATATGAACACATGAAGGCGAAGGGCTTTACCAAGACCATTACCGGGGGAGACGGCAAGGTCTACGCACTTCCGCCGGCGGAGTACAATCTAGTCAAGGAGATAACGCGAGACAAGGTTCGTGATTTAGCCGTCACTGCCGCTAAGGCCACCAAAAAGAGCGCTGGGGTTCTAGTGACCGAAGGCACACGATCTTGGTCTGGCCTCGAAGAAACTAGAGTTAAGTGATCTGAGCATTTGTGCCGTCGACTCTGCTGGGCGGCACCTTGCGATTTTGTGCAGGTTGACAGATCGAGCGAATCGCCATGAAGCCTGGTTGACAGACTATAGAATCAGCCACGTAGATTTTCGCGTCACTGATGTAGGTCAGCGCCCAATCGCCCTGACACATACCGGCGATGAAGAAGGCAGGAGTCAGATATCGCCGGCCCTACCAGACTCGGCACACTTATGCCTCGATGATGCTGTCCTCAGGCGAGCATCCGATGTGGGTGGCAAAGCAAATGGGGCATTCCGCTTGGACTATGATCGCAAGAGTGTACGGACGATGGATGCCTTCGGCCGACTCAAGCGCGGGAACAAGCGCCGAATCGCTATGGGTACTCACCGATATAGATCAAAGTCCTGACGCCCGAAAGCTTCTATAAGGCGAGGTTGAGTTTCGCGGCCTTTAACTCGAGAGCGCGATTGATTTTTTCGAACAGTTTAAAAAAACCTTCACTTGAATCGTAGGTACGATCGTCATCATAAAGCTCTAAGATGAATTTCATGAACGTTTTTTTAGAGCCATCCCTAATTTTGAACTCCACCAAGCCTCCGTCTGAATCAACGATGGGGGCGCCACCTTCAAACCAAGCTGGTTCATGTTCAAACGCACCAATAATCCAGTCAGACGGAAAGAGCCCCTCGATTGGGTGGCCTCCCGAGATCAATACATAGTCAACATTGGAATTGAACTTATAATCCTTATTTGCGCAGTAATGCCCCATTTCCCTTACGGCATCTACTCCCGCTTTATCGCCATCAAAAAGCGAAACGATACAAACCTCTTTTTCCAGCAATCCAAAATTTGACTTCAGGAAACCTTTCAAATCAGATACACCTGTGAAGTCTTTGATTAGCAAATTTGTGCGCGACAGGTATGGATACTCCTCTTGCATTTCAGGCTGCATAGCTCTCCACACGTGGTCAATATAGGCCCGATCAGTCTCGCCCTCGACAAACAAATTATATTTGGAAAGTGCAAAGTAGTCTGCAAACTTCACACCCAAAGATTTCCTAATCGATTCAGTAGCATCTCTGTGCGAAGCGTACTGAATTATCGAAGTAGCTTTATTAGCTTGCGTTCTTCGAACACCCTGAACCAATTTAATATTGGTCGGGACGAAGTTTATCGCATGCGTAGTTTTAATTAGAGTGGATATCTCGCCGAGATCATCCAATATTCTCGATGCTCTCTCCGCAAGACGCGGATGCATGTACGTTTCAGGCTCTTCAATTAGCCAGACGACATTTACGTTTCTTTGTTGCTGAGTAATCCATTTGAAAGAGGATAGTAATACAGCTGCCTGAACGCCCATACCCTTAGAATAGATAGAACTGCTCTCCGGATCTTTTACGGCCAAGTCAAACCCGGTAATTAGATCAGTTATAGCGCCATTGGGTATCTTGAAAGCTACCTGAATCTGACCAAGCCCATTGTTCTTAAGTACTGTATTCATGCTTGTCGCGATCTCCGCGACGCTTAGCTGTATTTCTGGTATATGACGCCTAAGGGCCGTAGCGACTTCCATTCTGATAAATGGAGAAACAAACTCATCGTATAGCTCATCAATAGATTTCTTAGAAGGAATGTAATAACACTTGAAAGAATCTAAAACAGCCTGAATGAAAGCTTTCTGAGCCATTGAGCATTGAGGGGATTTCCCCGCAGGTCGTTTTAGACCTGGGTAAACTTGGTAAACTGGATTATTTCCATTAAAATAGACATTAATGGAAAATTCATCGCTAGGATCATAGTGACCTAGCAGAACTCGCAACTTGTCCAGCTTTTCAAAAATATCCTTATCTTTCCCAGAAGAGTCTCCTCTAAAATGACAAGTTAAGCTTGTCTTAACAGATTTATCGCCAGAAGAAAAATCAGTGGAATGCTCATATTTATGCAAGTTCTCATAGCCAGTGAAGAACATATAGATCGCCATCAACGCATTTGTCTTTCCTGCGTTATTTGGACCTACCAGGGTGAGCCCACCCGTAAGGTTCAAGGTTTGCTCACCTCTTATAGTACGAAAATTTTTAACCTTTAAACTTTGGATTTTCACTCGACTTCCCTGCCAGATTATTAATTCTATCGATAGTGGCATAAGGCAACCGACCAATGGAAGCGGTCGAGCGGAAGTCGAGCCGCGCGAATGATCTGCTATGTCACATTGGGAATGACAGCAAAATGGCAGCATTGGCGCTGAAAGCTCCGCATTACAGGGGCCGGATGCGGGTTCACCCCTCCCCGAATACACAAAATTAGCTATAAAAATCAGTCACTTAGCGTTTATCGCAAGTGCCTTTTTTGTGCCTGAATGGGTGGTTTTGGCTCGGTTATGTCAGCAATGACAGCATCTGCGATGATTATCTGCTGCATTCCCGCTAAGCTCAGGCGATAACCAGGAGCGGCGCAAAGATGAATGAAAACGCAGAAGGACCTGACAGCTATCATTCGCGCGCGAAGGAAGACGAGGCTTTCGTGACGATTTTTTCGTGAGTCGACTTGAGCAGAGAGAGTGGCAAAATGCTTGGACCCGAAGAATGGACAAACCGCACCGGTAGATTAATGTCGCCGTTATGCGAAGGAGTCGAGCGATTAACACTCTTTTTCTCTTAATGGCTCAATATCATGGCCAGACGATTGTGTCCTTGAGTCGGGTATGCGCCGACTATTTCACTCATCTGACACCAGCAAATCTACGAACAAAGGTCTCCTCAGGCGAGATTGACCTACTGATTGTCTCCATGGAGCTGAACGAAAAAACTGCACGAGGCGTTCATCTGTCGGATCTTGCTGATTACATTGATCGACAGCGAGATAGAGCCAAGCTTGAGCTTGATCGGACGAGAAAGCAGGCTACCAAATCCTTGAGCCAAGTGCCGCGCGAAGTCGAAAAACCTGAGGCTGATACATTTTCTCGACCTAGAGAGTCAAATGATCTTAGTCGACAACCGATCCTTTTCATTAGGCTGGCTGAAGTAAAGCGAATTACAGGTATGTCGACTAGTACGATCTACAAAATGGTAAGTCAGAGCACATTTCCACGACAAATTAAACTAGGTGGTCGAGCTGTGGCCTGGGTTAGGGTAGAGGTAATCGAGTGGTGCGATCTACGAATCAAAAAGTCTAGAATGCTAAAGAGTGAGAACTAGGGATGTAGCAGAACAGCCAATAAATCGCATCTCTCATCTCAAAAATCGGACCTCCCACGCCCAACTCAGCCCTGCTCCCCACTTTGCTTTACAAGATCAACGAAAATCAGCTCGCGCTCGAGGCAGCCATTATGGATTGTCCAAATGGGCGGAGCAGCAAGGATCGTCAGAAGTCTCCGACAATGTGCGCGGCGCCCTGGACTGTCTAACCGCAAAGCCCATCCGCGGCTGTCGCCTTTACTTCAACAATCGACAGAACGTTTTCCGGCGCTTTTTTGGTTTGAAATCGCCCCCCAACTGACCGGACAGAATATTTAATAGGAGTCGACTTACACACAGAGCCCCACACATGTCGACACATGCCCCCAAGAAATACCTGATCAGTCACACCTCTCTTCAGCACTGCTTTGACAAGAGCCGCTCCGGACTAGAAAAGCTACGCGAAACCGATGCCAGCTTCCCTCGCCCCATCAAATTTGGCCCGAGCAAACAGGCTGGGGTTTATTTCGTTGTCGCAGAGGTGGAGGCCTGGCTGGAGAGCAAGATCAGCGAGCGTGATGGTGTTGCTCTGGATCTCGCCGGACGAGAAGAGCAATGACTACACACGAACAGATACCGTCGTTTTTGGCAGAGATGCCCGCGCCGGCGCTTGCCGCATACATGAACCCTAACATTGCACCAAAGCAGCTCCCTAGCGGGTTGCCCAAGGTCATGCCCTGGCGCGACGAACTACTGCCCCCGGCTCTTAGGGAATATGTACGCGATGTAGCTGAGCGCACCCAGTGTCCACCTGATTTTGTTGGGGTCGCGCTTGTCGTGGCTGTCAGCACCGTAGTCGGGCGTAAATTCACCATCCATCCGAAACAGCACGATGATTGGACAGTCGTTCCAAACCAGTGGGGCGTCATCATCGGGCGACCGTCCGCGATGAAAACGCCGGCACTCAAACAGGCCCTGCATCCACTCCGCGCATTGGATGCCAAAGAGCGAGAACGCTATAGCCAGGCTCAAGCTGAGCACAAGGCTGTCAGTGAGCTATACGACATGAAGCGCAATGCAGCCAGGGCAAAAGCCAGAAAGCTTTACAGTAGTGGTGACGAGAATGCAGCTCAGGTAGAACTGAAACGTCATTCAAGCGAAAACCTACCTCCAATCCAGCGGCGCTACATCGTCAACGACGCAACGGTCGAAAAACTCGGCGAGCTGCTCAACGAGAATCCAAACGGCCTAGTAGTTGAGCGTGACGAGCTGGGGGGATGGCTGGCTACGATGCATAGCGAAGACGGCTCGGTTGCGAGAGCTTTTTATTTGGAATGTTTCGACGGCAACGGCTCATTCACCTATGACCGTATCGGCCGAGGAACTATTTATATCAAGTCATGCTGTTTATCTTTAATCGGCGGGATTCAACCCTCACGAATCGCGTCTCTCGTAAACGCTGCCGTCAGCGGCGAACTGGATGACGGCCTGATTCAGCGCCTGCAGCTGGCGGTATATCCCGACGATGTTCGAGAGTGGCGCTATATCGACCGTTGGCCGAATAAAATCGCGGCTGACCGCGTTGCGGAGGTTATCGAACAGCTCGACCAGATACCTGATGAGCCTCACTCTGCCCTCAAATTTACCCCAGAAGCCCAGGAGAAGTTTATCGCCTGGTATACCTGCCACATGCAAGCAAGCCGGAGCGATCATCTTCACCCCGCATTACAATCCCATTACCTGAAAATGCCGAAAACCATTGCAGGCTTGGCCCTTCTATTTGAGCTAATTGAAGGCGGGCGGGAAGCAGTGGGCGCTGAGTCCACTGACCGCGCCATCAACTGGGCGAACTACCTGATGAGCCACGCCCAGCGGCTGTACGGGGCGGCAATCAACGCACCACTAATCGCTGCGAAGCGGATTCTGGAGCGCCAGCAGAAATTGCCCGAGCCGTTTACTGCCCGAGAGGTGCGCCAGAAAGATTGGACAGGATTAGGCACGCAGGACGCGGTAAATAATGCGCTCGCCGTTTTAGCTGAACATGACTTCATCGTTGGCTACGAGGTGGCCGGAGAAAAAGGTGGCCGCCCATCGACTCGCTATGTCTGGCGAAAAACGTAGCTCAACCCAACCTGTTCACTAAAAAGACCGGTAGGGCCACCTACAAAACCTACGAAACCTAGTTCTGTAGGTTTCGTAGGTAGCCCTTCCCCCCTGGCAGGGATAAAAACTGCCACAACAACAGTGATCTCCGAGTTCATACTTACTTGGGTGAGCAGGCTACCTGGGTTGTGACTCACGCCTCTGCGAAGTAGTCGCTGTCGAGCTGCTTCACCTCGTACACCTGCTTAACGCTCACCCCCAGGTTGTTCTCCACCATCAGACGCGCCAGCTCAACACCGTCGATTAGCACCACCTTGATATCC
Organism: Pseudomonas sp. 25 R 14; assembly: GCF_900004755.1. Lineage (NCBI taxonomy): Bacteria > Pseudomonadati > Pseudomonadota > Gammaproteobacteria > Pseudomonadales > Pseudomonadaceae > Pseudomonas > Pseudomonas sp. 25 R 14. The sequence goes on from NZ_CVTS01000036.1 coordinate 82,820, forward strand.
AGCCCCAGCGCTGCAGTACGGGCACCATCGGAAAAGTCCGAAGTGGTGATAAACACGCCCTTTCGCGCTCGCTGGCGGGTTAAGGCTCCGATGAATTTGTCGATCTCCGGGCGATGTACCGTGTTGGCCCAGCGCTTGGCCTGCAGGTAGATCACGTCGAGGCCGAGCTTGTCTTCTTTGATGATGCCGTCGATGCCGTCATCGTTGGTCGCCTGGGTCGCCTTGCCAGCCTCTTTGCGCGAGCCGCCGTAACCCATTGAGATCATCAGATCGACCACCAACTGTTCGAAGAAACTCGGGGTGGCTGCCAAGACTTGCGTCAGCAGCTCGTCTGCGAGGGACTGCATCAGCGCTTGATGCGCCTCGGCCAACTGTTCGTCTGGCGTTGTTTCGGCAATACCAACGTTCAGTACGGCGGGAACGTCAACCGCTTGCGGCTTGGCAGTATGGAAGTCCGCAAACTCGGGAAACTGCTTCAACCAGCTCACCGTGATGCGCTGCGGACCGTTGGCCAAAGCATCAAGGCCACGTGGGGTGATTTGCACCAAGCCCTTGGCGGGAATGCATAGCAGGCCCGCCTTGTTCAAATAGGTGCGAGCCCAACCCACGCGGTTATTGATCACTGTCTGATGACCAGAAGGTAGGCGCTCCTTGCGTTCGTCTTCGGTCAGTTGAAACTGATCCGCCACCCGCTCGCGCAACTCATTGAGCGGCAGCGGCGCACCGCTCTGCACGGTACTCAATACCGGGCGCATCACACTTTGGAAATCTGGAATAGCCACCGTTACTCCCTCATTTAAACGACCGTCTTAGGCCCCGCCCACGCGGCGCTCATCAAAAGCCACTGCGGTCTTGATCATTTTTAAAATCACTAGCGCAAATGCTCGGCTCTTTGTCTCGTTATCCAGCACTTCCAGCGAAAGCTTCTCGTAGTCGGTCATGGCGTCCAACACGGTGTCGAGGACGCGCTTGGGAAACAGGCCGTGCATCACTTGATCCACTGAGTGGTTATTCACCTGAGCCATCACATCTTCCTGACGGCTGATGCGCTGGGCGATGCCGGTAAGGAACTGCAGTTGGTCGTCGTCGCTCACTTCGGCACCGAAAATATCGTTCAGCGCCTCAATAATTTCGGATAAACGCTTTTTTTCCGGATCATGCGGCTTACCGCTCCCCACGTCACTGCCGGGCTTGACGGTGTATTTTCCCGTTTCCTCGTTCAGACGCAGCAAGTGTTCGGCGCGCTTGCTCAGGCGGTAGTGGCTCAGTTGCAGCTCCCCCACATCCACGTCGTCTTCTAGCAAGCGATCTACGCGCAACAGCGGGTGTAAATGCTTGGCGTACACGCACAGCTGCTCTAGTTCGCGATCCTCGTAAGGCACGATCTGCGACAGAAACTCGTACAGGCGCACAAAGCTCTGCAGGTTCTTGCGGAACAGGTCGAGCTGATCTACCTGCTCGCCAGCTTCTTTCAATGCGTGCTCGGCTTTTTTCAAGCCGGCGCTATCCCCATTGGCTTCGGCGGTTCGTTTGTAATCAAGCGCCTGCTGACGAGATTCCAGCGAGAAGGTATAGCGCTTGGCAAAACGCTCTTTGGCCGGTGCGCAGTAATAACTGAGCTTGCTGGCTTGTGCCTTAGGGTCGAAGAAGGCTAAGGCAAACGCTTCGACCTCTTGCCAGTGATAGATGCCCTCGGCATCCAGCGTCTTCTGCAGGTCATAGATGATCTGCGGGTCGGTCACATCGGTCAGCTCGGCCTTGGTGTAGTAAGGCAAGAAGGCGTCGAGAATATCCTGCGGCTCGTTGAAAAAATCGAGGATGAAGGTTTGCTTGCTGTCACCGAAAGTACGGTTCAACCGCGACAGAGTCTGTACGCAGTCCACCCCCTGCAGCTTCTTATCCACGTACATAGCGCACAGCTTGGGCTGATCAAAACCGGTCTGATACTTGTTGGCCGCGATCATCACGTTGAAGTCTTGGGTGTCGAAAGCGTCCGCCAGATCTCGGCCATTCAGGCCCGCGTTGAGCAGGCTGCTGTTTTCTGTCACCTCTTCGGGGATAACTTCATCCGGTAACACACTGCCGGAGAACGCCACCAGCGGGTGCACATCGCTGTAACCCATCTGCTGCACATAGGTGTTCAATGCCAACTGATAACGAACCGCTTCTTGACGGCTGCTGGTCACTACCATTGCCTTGGCTTGACCATTGAGCAAACCGCGGATATTGGCGCGGAAGTGCTCGACGATCACTTCGACCTTCTGGCTGATGTTGTACGGGTGCAAACGCACCCAGCGTGCCAGCTTGACGCGCGCTTTTTTACTGTCCACCTCATCGTCTTCGCCATCCGGGTGGGCGATCTTCCAGGCGGTGCTATAGGTGGTGTAGTTGCGCAGTACGTCGAGGATAAAACCCTCCTCGATAGCCTGACGCATGGAATACAGGTGAAACGCTTCAGGCTTATTGCTGGTGCTCGCGGGCAGCGTGGGGTCGGCCGGACGACCGAACAGTTCCAAGGTTTTAGCTTTTGGAGTGGCGGTAAAGGCGTAGTAACTGATGCGCTCATTGGGCTGGCGCGCTTGTACGGCGGCATCCAGTAACTCTTCGGCGCTAACTTCTTCCGCCTCCAGAGCATCGCTGCCAAGAATCTGTTTCAGCTTGCTGGCCGATGAGCCGGTTTGCGAGGAATGTGCCTCGTCAGCGATCACTGCATAGCGCCCGCTGGCCAGCTTGGGGTACTTGTCCAGCGCATCGAACAGCGCCGGGAAGGTCTGGATGGTGACGATGATGACGCGCGTTTGCTCAGCCAGCGCCTCCGCCAGTTGTTCGGATTTACTTTGGTTGCCGACATCCCGGCTGATCGGTTTAACCACGCCCTGTGCGTGTTCGAACTGGTAAATAGTGTTTTGCAGTTGGCTGTCCAGCACCGTGCGGTCGGTGACCACGATCACCGAATTGAAAAGGCGCTGGCCTGTATCGTCGTACAGCGAGGCCAGTTGATGCGCGGTCCAGGCGATGGAGTTGGACTTGCCTGAGCCTGCGCTGTGCTGAATCAAATATCGCTTGCCCGGCCCTTCGGTGCGGGTGGTATCGATCAGCTTATTGACCACTTCCCATTGGTGGAAACGCGGGAAGATCATCGTCTCCTTGGTCACCAGCGTGCCGTCGAAGCCTTCACTGGTTTTCTTGTCCAAGTGCAGAAAGCGCCCCAGCACCTTGAGCCACGCATCTGGCTGCAACAGGCGTTGCCAGAGGTAGCTCGTGGCGTATTGACTATCGTCCTCAGGCATCGGGTTACCCGCACCACCTTCCGCGCTGCCGAGGTTAAACGGCAGGAAGAAGGTGTCTTTACCCGCAAGTTTGGTGGTCATCGCCACTTCGTTCTGGCCCACGGCAAAGTGCACCAGCGCACCACGTTTGAAAGTCAGCAGTGGTTCGAGTTTGCGTGTTAGCGGGTCTTTTACCGGGCGGTCATTGCGGTACTGGCGTTTGGCGTTTTCCACCGACTGCTTGAATTCGCTTTTCAGCTCCAGCGTGGCGGTGGGGATACCGTTGACGAACAGCACCAGATCCAGACGCGGGTCGTAACTCTGTCCGCCCTTGCCAGAATCACGCGCATGCGGTGAATAAGACACCTCCGGCACCACGCGCAAACGATTGCATTGGTAGCGTTTGAGGGTGTCCGGGTTCATGCCGTGGTCGGGCTGAAAGCTACACAGCTCCACCTTCACTGCCGGCAGCTTGAAGCCATGGCGCAGCACATCCAGGGTGCCGCTCTGCTCCAGCTCGCGCACCAGCTTTTGCACCAACACATCATCCGGATTATTCGGGTTGGCCTTGGCGAACTTTTCCCAGCGATCAGGCCATGCATCCTTGAAATAGCCCAGCACGTCCTCGGTATACAACGCCGTGCGGCGGTCGTAGCCGTTGGCGGTGCCAACCAGCCAGCCTTGGGCGGCTAGGGCTACGATGATGTCCTGCTGGAATTGCGCTTCCTTGCTGTTCGCCATTACACGACCTCTTGGGCTAATTCAGGTGATTGCGAACGGACCGGTGGCTGCCAACCGCGCACGTCGATTTTGCCGGTGACGGCGGCGGAGATAAGGGCGGAGCGGCGTTCTTGGAGATAGCCAATTAGCTCTTCAGCTTTAGAGGTTGTGTTTTGAATTTTCGAAACCACGGCAGTAATTTTTTCAGCGATATGTACCTGCTCCTCCAAGGGCGGAAAGGCAAATCGATATTGACGCAACTGTTCTGCCGTCAAGTGATCGATAGTTGTTTGATTACCACCTGCAACGAAAACCCCTTGTTGAGTAGCCATTTCCATGACGTGAAGAAAAAACTCTGCAGTATCTCTTTTCAGATCACGAGGCCGTAATCGATGAAGCGCCTTCTGGTAATAGCACTCATCTAAATCGCCTCGCCATATAGCCGATCGACCAACATAACTCCCACCCTCATTGACCATGAGGTCACCGCTCTTTAGGCGATACATAGACTGCGCCTCTGGGGGGAAATCCATCAGTGGCAAATCGGTTGTATTAATTGCGTTCCACTGAACATCAAAAACACGCAGGTATGGCTTCAAGTGATCGCCCTGCGCACGTTGCTCATTAAGCATTCGCCCAAGTTGAATCTCATAACGATAGTTAGTTGGAACAACGTCCCAATGCGCCGGCACCGCGCCTAGCCACTCCACGCCGGAGTCTTTCGTGGGCACCGTGGGGTCGAGGCCTTTGGTGACGGCGTGGGAGATCACGGCCTGGCGCTTTTCCTTGAGCAGTCCTATCAGACGCTTCTGCTCTTTGATCAGCGCGTCGATGCGGGCGGTTTCGTGATCGAGGAAGCGGGCGATTTGGGTTTGTTCAAGCAGAGATGGAAAAGCGCCTTGAAACTTCAAAATATCACTTGGATTGACTCGTTGATGGCTACGGGTAGCTGATTCAACCAAAGATTCAAGTCGCTTCCTGAAGTTCTCAGACCCAACAAGATAATAAAGCCACTTATGGTTAAGAGTGTCTGACTGCAAGGGAACAAATTCGCCTGAACAGACAGTAAGGGCATCATGCGGTCGAGCCAAGCAAACTGTGTTTTTCCTCGGATTAAGCTTGGATATCAGAACTTGCCTGCGCTGAACCAAAAGCTTTGAGCTATCGATCTCACTTCCATCTTCAAGCTGCCCATCGCCAGATGCCTGAACAACGGGTATTGAATAGTGAAAAATCTCTTTATCGTTCAAGCTCTCAGCGCTCACAAGCTTTGATATTGAGCTGATATATGCATCCCCACGCGAGAGGGTCCATTGCTCAGGAACATCACCCAGCCACTCTACGCCCGAGTCCTTGTATTTCGGATAACAGGGAAACGTCATGCCGACAGCCCCTCGATCATCTGCTTGATGCGGTCGGTGCAGGCTTTTAGGTCGCGGTCGATCTCGGCCAACGGGCGCGGTGCTTGGAACACATAGAAGTGGCGGTTAAAAGGAATCTCGAAGCCGACAATGCCGACCTCGCCGTCCAGCGCATCGGTTTTGCTTTCGTCGATCCAGGCATCCGGTACATGGGGGATGACTTCGCGCTGGAAGTAGTCGTACACCGACTCGCCCAGCGGCACGTTCTCGTTATCGCGCAGGCCGGTGTCCGCTTCCGGCTGGCCTTTGCTGGTGCAGATATCCGCCTCGGGGTCGCGCTCGCTTAGGGCGCTCATCAGGGCTTTTAGCTCCGGCGTGCTAAGGCTGACGCTGTGCGCGGTGAGGGCTTTTTTCAGCAGTTTGCTGAACTGCTCGCGGCTGCGGTTCAGTTGGCTGGCATCGATGGATTGCAGGGCAGCCAGCAACTGTTGCTGGGCGGCGCTGTCGAGCTTCTGCAGGGCTTTTTCTTCCAGCACTTTAGCGATGCGCTCGGCGCTCGTTTGGAAGTTCAGGCGCAGCGGGCGTTCGACGGTGATGCGGCGGTAGCCGAAGGCGTCGATGGGGAAGATCTTGCTCTGTGCGGTTTGCTCAAAGCTGCCATACAGGCGCACCAGCTCGCTGATTTGATCATCGGTGATGTACTGGCGCTTGCTGCCCAGCCCTTTGCGCATTTTGGCGTAGTGCTGGCTGCCGTCGATCAGCTGCACCTTGCCCTGACGCTCGGCGGCCTTGTGGTTGCTGAGTATCCACACATAGGTGGCGATGCCGGTGTTGTAGAACATGTCCGTCGGCAACGCGACGATGGCTTCGACCAGATCGTTCTGCAGCAGGTAGCGGCGAATCTCCGACTCACCCGAACCCGCGCCGCCGGTAAACAGCGGCGAACCGTTGAGGATGATACCAATGCGCGAGCCACCGTCGCGTGGGTCACGCATCTTGCTGACCAGGTGCAAGAGGAACAGCAGCGAGCCGTCGGACACACGCGGCAGGCCCGGGCCGAAGCGACCGTCGAAGCCCTTGTGGCTGTGTTCGTCGGTGATCTGCTTTTGCACCTTCTTCCATTCCACGCCGAACGGCGGGTTGCTGAGCATAAAGTCGAAGTGATGTTCTGGGCCGGCCAGTTGGTCGTTGGACAGGGTGTTGCCGAGTTTAATGTTCTCGACCTTCTGCCCTTTAATCAGCATGTCCGCCTTGCAGATGGCGTAGGACTCGGGGTTGAGCTCCTGGCCGTGCAGCGACACGCTGACCTTTTCGCTGATGGACTGGATGTACTCATCACCCTCCGACAGAAAGCCGCCCGTGCCAGCGGTTGGGTCATAGATGGTGACGATGCTGTTGGGCGCGAGCTTGTGGTGCTGATTGGTGATCACCAAGGATGTGGTGAGGTGCACGATATCGCGCGGGGTGAAGTGCTCACCGGCGGTTTCGTTGGAGCTTTCTGCAAACTTGCGAATCAGCTCTTCGAAAATGATACCCATGCCGAAGTTGCTGATGAACTCGGGGCTCAGATCGGTGGCGGCGAAGCGCTGTACCACCTGATATAGCAGATTGGCGGTTTCCAGTTGCTGAACGAAGTCTTCAAAGTGGAAGTGCTCGAAGATCTCGCGGGCATCCTTGCTGAACGCCTGCACGTAGCTCATCAGGTCAGCGGCGGTTTGGGTGTCGGACAGAGTACCGAGGGTCAGTGGCGAGGCGTTGAAGAACTGCTGTCCACCTGCGGCCCGCATCATATACATATCACGTACGGTGTCCGGGCGGCCTTCTTGAGCATAGAACTCGCGAACCACAGCGTCTTTGTTTGGCGCCAGAACACACTCCATGCGCCGCAACAGGGTGAACGGCAGAATGATGCGGCCATATTGCGATTGCTTAAAGTCACCGCGCAGCAGATCGGCAATGGACCATAGAAACGCGGCCGTCTGGGAATGATTTTCCGTGTTCACGCAATAACTCCTTGGAGTACGGGCAAAAACGCAAGTTTACCCCTTAGAGCTGGCGCCCTGTCACAGAACCGACGGCCTATTTTCACTCCGCTCCGAATACTCAAAGGTGCTAAGGCCGCACTCGAAAGTTAGCCAGCAACGATATATCTGCTGCAATGTGTTCTCGAAACGGGGTTTTAGCAGTCTATGCACTGGTACCCCGGCAAAAAACCGATCAGCCAGCCTGACCATTTGAGTAGCGGGATTTCTAAAGCAACTCATCGTCGTCATCTGTTGCACATTCATTGCTCGCGCTCTTTCGCTGGCCCGGAGAGTCGTCATTTGCCCACCATGTGTTGTCACTGCGCGCGCCTGGCGGATACCTTCTGATGCTCAGTTGTCATCTACTGTCGTTCTCCCGCTGCCGCCATGGCCATTGCGAACTGTGGAGACCCTGTATCCATAGAGCGGCAGCGACGACACCTACTCACGACACCCCTTCACAACGCCGATTATCTTGTACAAAGCTCGTGAAAGACCCGAAACCCAGTATTCATGCGCGTTACAGAGACAACACCCCTTCACGACACCCCTTCACAACGCCGATTATCTTGTACAAAGCTCGTGAAAGACCCGAAACCCAGTATTCATGCGGGCTACAGAGACAACACCCCTTCACGACACCCCTTCGCTCAGATCGGCAGATCACTCTATGGGAGGTGAAGCGTCAGACTCCCATAAGTAATAGATGGGAGGTGAGCATGTTTTTTTTGAAACGTGTCGCGGAGCGGATATGAGCGGTGCTCTGGTCGCTTTGGAATTTAGTCACCCAAGAGCCGACGGAGCGAATTTCAGGAGGATAAAGTCCTTGGGATTGGCATGGCAGATGAGAAGCTGTATTCAGTGCAAATTTTCAGCCCAGAAGGAGCAAGACATGGACTCGATTGAGCTACTGGTTTATGCGGTCATCGGCGTGGTCGGCACGCTGGGAGTGGCTGCGGTGATTGGCTACAAGGTCGCAGATCATCTCGATAAGAAGCATCACACCGACTGATTTTGCAGCACATCGGCAGATGCGCATGGTGGTGGCTTGGGATTCGCCAGTGCTTGGGTAACGTTCAGGCATGTGCCAAGTCCAGCAGGTTCACGTCATGAGCAAAGTTAAGTGCCAGTGCTGCAAGAAGATGATGGCTCCAAAGGTGGTCACTAGCGTGCCGTTCTACATCAATGGAATACCCGTGGGCGGCCGTGACCCGGAGTCGTCCGTATGCCCCTTCTGCCTGTCGCAGAAGTGGATGCTCACCGAACATCAGGCTCTGGCTGCCGGTAGGGCCAATGCCGAGTTCTACGGGATCATGGTTCTCGCCATGGTGAACATCGTTGCGTTCGCCCGTTTCGGCGAACTGGCGGGCGGTATGACGCTTGCGGTGTCAGTCGCAAGCTTTCTCCTGCGCGCCAGAATTATCAGGGTATTGCTACGGCATCTGGGCCGTTAGACGAGCCAGCACATTCAAGGCGACCGGAATGCTACCAGGCGGCGAATACTGCCTGGTTAGAATTCGTAAAGGATGTCACTGCTGCTCGACAGTTAGCGAAACTGCGTCGTTACCTGGTCACTTCATCGGGTTTAAGCGCTGTGGTGGTACTGAACCCTGCATGGCGAGCGGTTGCCCGAATGCCCTGGCCAGCACCAAGCAGTTCCCCAATGCGCTGATGTAACCCCGTTTCAGGCGGACCTTTTTAAACACCGGAAACTTTGCCCCTCCTAAGGGGAAGGTTGGCCGTTCGAACCGGCCCTGGGACACCATATAATTCAGGCCTTAGAGCCATTTCCTTGCCAGCCTGAGATCTTCGTGACAGCAGGGTGGCAGCGGCAATCTTGTGAAAATCCTCTGTTTCATTCAGCAAGCTGAGGCTTTTTTTGCGGGTACCCATTTTTCCGATTAAGATCAGCTTTTCGCAAGGATGCGCCATGAGCCGCTGTTTGGCGGTTAGCCCTGGATAGGTGATTTCTCATGAATGCTTTTTCCGACCGTGTCGCCGCTAACGTCCTTCCTTGCTCTCACAGTCAATCGCTACCTGATGCGTTGAAGGAATGGTCCGTAACAGATGCAATGATTGATCATGAGCACGCCACTGAGACGTGCGAGTTGTGTGATCATGAGGCTCTCAGGTACCAATACGAAATTGCTAATGCATCTACCCGGCGAACGCTCTGGGTCGGATCGAGCTGCATCCTGAAATTCGGAGTTTCTGTCCGAGAAAATGGTGTGGTGCTTTCTAGGAAAAACGCGGAACGTAAGCTTGAGCGCCTTTTGCAAACTACAAGGCACGCTACATGCATTCGTTCACTTGAGAAATTAGCGCAATCTGATAACGATCAGCGTCTCGTGGGTGCTTTAGCTTATTACAGAAAGAACAAGTACTTATCGCCGAAGTACGCTTTCATGGTGCTCTGGCGGCTGCAGGTCGAAAAGATTGATCATAGCCCAAGTTTTTTCAAGATAAGCCTGCGCCGCTCTCAGCATAAAGATGACCTCAGGGCCATGCAGCTCAGCAAGGTACAATTGATCTGGCCCGCGCTGACTTCCTCGCAGCGCACGACAGCAATTGCAATGGGGCATCGTCCGCCACCGCCACCGGTACCACTAGACCCTAAGCCGTTGCCGTTGCCGCCACTGCATTTGTCACCGCTGCCTCTCCCGCCGCTTCCCCGGCTCTAGATTTAAGCGGATACCTTATCCCTGATCCTTAAAACTGTGGTTGTCGAACAATTGGCGTGGCGGGCCGTTGCACGGATGCCTAGGCCTGCTTCAAGAAGTTCAGTGACCCGCTTGTGAAGGTCAGCATCGACTGGTCGACCCTGATACTTACCTTCGGCCTTGGCTTTCTCTATACCTTGGGCTTGGCGCTCTCGGCGTTGCTCGTAATCTTTACGAGCAATGGCCGCCATCATCTCCACCAGCATTGAGTTGATCGCCCCCAGCATCCGCCCGGTGAACTCATCTCCCTTGGTGTCCTGCATTCCCTGGTGGCTGGTCGGCAGGTCGAGCGCAACGATGCGCAGGCCCTTGGAGTCGATAGCGGTCTTGAGCTTTTGCCAGTCCTCCACCGGGAGACGGGATAGGCGGTCTATCGATTCCACCAGCAGGACGTCACCCTTGCGCGCATCTTTCAGCAGGCGCACCAGCTCCGGCCGGTCGGCGGTGGCGCCGCTGGCGTTCTCCAGGTACACGCTGGCGATGACCTTGTTATGGTCGCTGGCGAACTGCTCAAGCGAGGCGCGGGCGCGGCCGGCGTCTTGTTCTTCGGTGGAGGCTCGGAGGTATGCGCGGATGAACATGATGGGTGCCTGTATCAGTTAGGGCGTTCTACTAATACTGTTGCACTATGGGTGTTACTTATCAAGCGAAAAGCACGAAAAAGGCAAAATATGCCTGTATCTGGATAGGCATACTCAAAAAAATTGTCGCAGACTAGCGAAAGCCTGCGACGAAAGACCAGCAGGATTATTTTCCTACGAAGTAAAGCGCTCGACCTTGGTTGAAGATGGCAGCAGGGATTGAATCTTTCCTCAGTCGCTGACCAGGATGGTAGATGTAGATCCATTCGGGTAGGTACTTCGATGCCTTTAGCATGGCTTCCGAAGTCGTCATGTCGTTCTTGTAGGCATCAAGCGTGAACTGGTTGTGCCGGATAAATATCGGCCCGTAGCTGCGAGGCGACGCCAAGAAGCTTGGTGACGCAGCGGGTGTATCCGCGAATGGGATAGGACGTTCCGCAAAGATATCTGCTGGCGTTGCGTACGAGCGCGAATGACCATCAGGGTATCGGCCGGTCTGCATACCCAGCTTTGACAAACCACCTGAAAAACTCTTTCTGCGGGCCTCCTCCACCTTCTGCAGGGCCAGAGCCGATGCCTCCTCTGGTGAGCCGGCCTGATCGGAAGGCACCCAGGCAACAACCTGAGTTGCCCGAGCCGGATCACTTGACCCACCCAGTAGCATCAAACCCAAGCCAACACCTGCGGCCGCGCCACCGCTCATGCCTGAAGGTGGTGACACATATCCAATAGCACTTAATCCAGCGTCCCCTAGCCCTGCCACTGAGCTGTTGGCGGGGCTCACTCTATCAACTCCCCCTACGATCTCGATTGGAACGTCACGCTGCCCGGAAATCCCCATGGCAGTCAGAACGTGCATCGCATCCGACCATTTTTCTTTCGGCACATCCTTTGGCTCAGAAAGCTGAACAGTCTTCGGCGATTGAGTGGCAGAGCACCCAGCCAGAAAAGCTATTGCCGCAGCCAGCATGCTGACTCGAATCACTGTTGATGTACTACCCATGGCGCTACTCCCTGTTGTGATCACCACAGCCTATGGCGGCTTGCAGAAAACCCAACGGCATCCCCTGCGACAGGACCAGCTTGGGATTTCCAAGACCTGGCATAGCGTGTCATGCAACGTCATGCACACGGAGCACCACCATGGAATTTCGTGACCTTGGGAACGGAAGAATTTTCCCACCAGTAGCACCGAATGGCCGGATATACGCCGTACCTGTCACCCAAGAAAGCCAGGTAGAAATTTTCTGTCTGACACCTGAAGGAGTCATTGGAAGCGGAATCAAGGCCAATTGGGCTGAGATCACAGGTTTCTACTACGACCACGAGTCCTGGGAAATCATCCTGCGCAACTACATCGGCAGGGGAATGCGTTTCCGGCGGGGTGTGCCCTGTGGAATGGTCGAAGACGGTTGCGAAACCCTCAAAACAAATATCCAAGGATTCGCAATTCCAGTTTGCGTAATGAACCGCATTGCATACGAACAGAAAAGGCTGCAGCAGACCTGAGCGTTTCACAGGACAACCTGCAACCTGACTCGCGTTACGTCACTCCGCGCAGGCTCACGCACGTTTCCTGGCTGGGAAATCCTGATTTCAAATTCCGTCGCTTTTGTTGCCTGAAAGCGAAACACACTCCGGGCAGCCGCTCGTAGCCTATCCGGGTAGCTCAAAGGAACTCGGAAAATGAACCAGCACAGGGTTAACCGCTGCATTTACATGCAAGAAGTCAACGACAAGCCTGAAGACAACGCTGCTCCAGCGAACCGGAGTCAACTAACAGATACGTCATCCTGCGCGCAGTCGCTAACCCTGACGAGTCAGGATTAACGGCATATGCGCTACGTGACCGTCAGGAAATTCGCCAGCGAGTCTGGCTACTCCGAAGACGCTATCCGCTCGAAACTTCGCGACGGGATTTGGCGGCTAGGGGAAATATGGATCAAGGCCCCAGATGGCCGAGTTTTGATAGATGTTGAGGGATATGAGTCATGGGTAGAGATGGGAGGGGAGTCCGGGCAGTGTCCGAGTCGAGTATCGAAATCACGTTCATGTTCCGTGGCGTTCGGTGCCGCGAGCGCATCTCGCTCAAGCCCACCGCCACTAACCTGAAAAAAGCCGAGCAGCATAAGGCTGCGATCGAACACTCCATAGCTATCGGCACATTCGATTACGCAACCACCTTTCCAAGGTCCAAGCTGGCTGGAAAGTTTTCCAGTTCGGTCGGGCAGATGAAGCTCGAGCGATACCTCACGACATGGCTGGAGAAAAAACAGCCACAACTAAAATCCAGTACTTTTGCCGGCTACAAAAAGATCATTCAGGGTCGACTCATCCCGCTTTTCGGTGAACGGACACTGGGCGAATTGTCACGCCGGATGATCCGCGAGCAGCTAGAGACACTCGAAACGGGCAACAAACGATTGGCCAACATCCAGAGCTGTCTGCGCTCGGCTCTCAACGACGCCATTGACGACGAGCTGCTGGAAACTAACCCTCTTGCCGGCTGGACATTCAGCCGCAAGCGCGCTCTGAAAAGGGTCGACGACGTAGACCCATTCGATGCCGAAGAACAAGCTGCCATCCTCAGCATGCTCGATGGCCCGGCGCACAATATGTATAAGTTTGCTTTCTGGACAGGCCTGCGCCCCAGTGAGTGGATCGCGCTGGAGTGGGACGACATCGACTGGGTTAAACGCATAGTGCGCGTGGTACGGGCGCAGACCCAGGACGCTGATGAGCCAGAAATAACCAAGACCGACAGCTCCGAACGCCGGGTCAAGCTGCTTGGACCAGCGCTACAGGCCCTTATCGCGCAGAAGAGCTACACCTTCCATACTGGCAATCACATATTCCTCGACCCGCGCTACGAGACGCCTTTCAGCGGGGATCAAGCCATACGCAAGAGTTTCTGGATACCGGCACTGAAAAAAGCAGGCGTGCGGTATCGCCGCCCTTACCAGACTCGGCATACCTTCGCATCGATGATGCTGTCAGCAGGGGAGCATCCGATGTGGGTCGCCAAGCAAATGGGGCACGCCGACTGGATGATGATCGCGCGTACATATGGCCGGTGGATGCCATCGGCGGACGAAAATGCCGGGGCAAAGGCTGAGCTGGTGTTTGCCCGAGACACTCAACGGCAAGAATCAGATCAAACTCACAATGACAGCTTTATGCCAGCTTCTGCCTTGGAAGCCCCAGAATTAGAGGAATAAACGGGGGTTCAAATCCCCCCGGCACTTCAACATCTAAAGACGTCCACAGACGTCTTTTTTTGTGCCTGAACCCCAGTGAATACGGGCACGGGGGCAGCCCAGAATTGCTAGTGGCGCGTACCCTCGACACTCTTGTAGTTCCAACCAATACCCCACCTGCCCTATAGGAACGAACATGTTCACGAAGTCCCCAAAGTGATCGCGATTATCCACCCCAATACACGTTATCGTTAACGCTCATCGCTGGCACGCCAGCGCCTCTTCGTCATTCATCAGGACCGTGCCATGCCGTTGAGCTTTCACAAAATGCACGCCAACGGCGATGACTTTGTCATTGTCGACGCACGTACCACCATCAACCCCATCACCAGTGCCCTGGCCAAGCGCATGGGCGATCGTCACCATGGGATTGGTTTCAACCAACTGGCGGTGATGCTCGATTGCGAGGATGCGGCGGCGTGGGTGATGTTCTGGAATGCTGATGGTACTGCGCTGGATGCGTGCGGCAGTGCCACGCGGGGGGTTGCCAGTCGTTTGATGAGCGAATTGAACAGCACGTCGGTGGTGCTGCGGACCCATCGCGGCTTGCTTACCTGTGAGCGCAGCGCAGCCAACACAATCACCGTGGGCATGGGTGAGCCGCTGTTCGATTGGCAGCAGATTCCTCTGGCCCGTGAGTTGGACACAGCGCATCTGCCGCTGGCCGGTGAGCCTGCCGCGTGCAGCATGGGCAATCCGCACTGCAGTTTTTTTGTCGATGATCTGGGCACTCTTGATATCGCGGCAATCGGGCCGACGATTGAGACCAACCCATTGTTTCCCGAGAAGACGAATGTGCACTTCGTGCAGGTGGTCAATCGCCGGCATATTCGGCTGCGGATCTGGGAGCGCGGCGGCGGTGTTGCGCTGGGTTCGGGCACGTGTTCATGTGGTGCGGCCGTCAACGGTATGCGTCGTGGGTTGCTGGACGATTGCGTCGAGGTTGAATGCGACGGCGGGAGCGTCACGGTGCAATGGCGAGGCACCGGCCCGGTGTTGCTCACTGGGCCGGTTGAGGTGGTTTTTTCAGGAGCGTTTGCGCTCTAGAAATCCCAGCGTGTGGTGACCATCACGTTGCGTGGGTCACCGTATTACGCCTTGTCGAACATTTATCCGACCAAAAGGCATGGGCGATGATATGCCCCCCTCATTGTTCATGCATGGAAGCCCATTGAATTGAAAAAACTTCACTGGGGGACGGCTTTTTGACCGGGAATTGGAGAGACGAATAAAGATCTGCCAAGCAGATACTCTGAGAGATGGCGGCAAAATGCGCGTGGAAAAACTCAGCGGCCCTTTAGGTATGGTGGTGCAGCGAGTTCAATTGCTCTGACGACAGGCCCTCTGTAGGCGCGAGCTTGCTCACGAAGCACTTGGAAACGCCGCGTTTACCCAGCAAACACGCGTTATCGTTGACGCCCTTCGCGAGCAAGCTCGCTCCTACAGTGGGGCTAGGCCAGTGCCCTGCGCCCACCATGAATCACCCCATGCACCAGCAACCCCGCCACCAGCCCCCAGAACGCGCCGCCAATCCCCAGCAATGTGACATTGGCCGCCGTCGCCAAGAAGGTGATCAACGCCGTTTCCCGGGTACGTATGTCGGCCATCGCATTGGCCAGGCTTGAACCGATGGCCCCAAGCAACGCCAGGCCCGCCAGGGTTGTGATAAACGCGCGCGGCAAGACCATGAACAAGGTCGCCAGCGTCACGCCAAACACCCCGACCAGGATATACAGCGCCCCGCACACCAACCCGGCGATGTAGCGTTTGGACGGATCCTGATGGGTGTCGCGCCCGGTGCAGATCGCGGCCGTGATCGCCGCGACATTGAACGTATGGGCACCAAACGGCGCCATCAACAGCGACCCCAGCCCCGTCACCGTGATAATCGGGTTGGCGCTGGTCTTGAACCCGTCATTGCGCAGTACCAGCATGCCGGGGATGTATTGCCCGGTCAGGGTGATCACGAACAGCGGCAATGCCACGCCAAAAAACGCCGCGATCGAAAAGTGCGGCATTTCAAACACCGGTGCCGCCAGTTGCAGTTCCAGGCTGTACAGGTCGAGCCGCTGCTGGACAAGCAGCAACCCCAGGCCCACCAACAGAACCCCGACCATCGCATAACGCGAGGTGAAACGGCGCAGCACCGCGTAGGCCACCACCAGAACGATCACCAGCAGCGGGTCCGCGCTGGCCCCTCCAAACGCCGCCACGCCAAATTGCAGGAGAATCCCCGCCAGCAAACCCGCCGCAATACCACCGGGGATCAGTCGCACCAGCCGCTCAAATGCACCGCTCAGGCCCAACACGATAAAACCGACAGCACACATCACATAGGCGCCGATCACTTCGGCATAGGGGGTAAACGCCATGACGGTCGCCAGGAAGGCTACCCCCGGCGTCGACCACGCCGTGATGATCGGCTCACGGTAGCGGTAGCTCAACCACGCACCTGTCACGCCCACGCCAATACTCACCGACCAGACCCAGGAAGCGGTTTGTGCCGCGCTCAGTTGGGCCAAGTGGGCGGCCTGGAACACCAGGACAAAGGTGCCGGCGTAATTGACGATGACGGAAATCAGCGCACTGATACTGGGTGACAGGCAGTCGACGAGGCGCAGGCGTGGGGCGGGTCGGTTCATGGCGCATTCCTTTTGTTTAGGCCGCAAAGGCTAACAAGCGCCGGACCGCCCTTTCAGTCCACTTCCCTATCGTGCACCAGACCACTCTTGAGCACCTTGGCCAACTGCCGGCAGGCAGTGTCGATCTCACCGGGCGTCAGCGCCGAGAACCCCAGCAACCAGCCGCCCCGTGGCGGCGGCTGGGCATAGAGGCGAGTGAGGCCCGGCAACTGGATACCCACCCGCGCCGCCTGGCGAATGGTCGAAAGCTCCGACCACCCTTCATGCAGCACACAAGGTAACTGCAAGCCACCGGGCGGCAGGCTGGCAGTGACCACATGGCTCAAATGGCGCCCGAGCGCCTCGGCCATGGCGTCACGTCGCTCACCGTAGACTTTGCGCATCGCGCGTATATGGCTGCCGAAGTGCCCATCGCTCATAAACCGCGCCAGGGTCAGTTGGGCGATTTGCGGGGTGTGGCCATCGAGAATGCTGCGGGCGTAGGTCATGGGTTTGACCAACTCCCGCGGCAGCACCATAAAACCCATGCGCAAACCGGGGTACAGGGATTTACTGAAGGTGCCGAGGTAGAGCGTGCGCTGATAGTTGTCCAGGCCCTGCACACAGGCGGTCGGCAAGCCTTCGTAGTGGAACTGGCTGTCGTAGTCGTCCTCGATGATCCAGCCTTGACGTTGCTCGGCCCAGGCGATCAGGTCCAGGCGTCGTTCCAGCGCCAGGGTCGCACCGGTGGGGTATTGATGGGACGGCGTGACGTAGACGGTGTTGGCGCCGCTGCGGTTGGCGCGCAATGCGTCGATACACAGGCCTTTGTCGTCCACCGCAACCGGCACCACCTGCAACTGGGCCATTTCAAACGCCTTGCGAGCGCCGAAGTAACCCGGGTCTTCCATCAGGATCGGCTGGCCGCCATCCACCAGCACCTGCGCGCACAAGTACAGGGCCTGGCGCGTACTCGACAACACCAGCACCTGATCCGGCGTGACCCGCGCACCGCGTTCCAGGTTCAGATAATCCGCAATGGCCTGGCGCAGGGGCTCGGCGCCTTGCGGGTCGCCATGCAACAGCAGGTTCGGACGATAATCCTTCAACGCCTGGCGGTGCAGGCGCTCCCAGATACCGACTGGAAAGGTGCGCGTTTCCGGCAACCCCGTGGCAAACGCCTTGACCACCTGCTGATCGGTAACCCCGCCGCCGGCGAGGATCTGTGCGCCCCTGGCACTCAGCGACGCGGCTTGCTTGGGCAGCACCGGCTTGCGCTTGCGCGCACCCAGCAGGCTCGGTCCGATCTTTTCAGAGACGAAACTGCCCGAGCCTTCGCGCCGACACAGGTAACCGTCCAGTTGCAATTGGACGTAGGCCATTTCCACGGTATCCCGTGAAATACCCAGGGACTTGCACAGCGTGCGCGTGGCGGGCAGGCGGCTGCCAGGTGCGAGGATGCCTTCCAGGATCAACTGGCGCAGCACGCGCTGCACCCGCACACGCAAATCCAGGGCGGCCAGCTTGGGGTCCGTCAGGCGGATCTTCAGCGTGTCCAGTTCAAGGTTGTGGGTCATCGACTTGGCCAAATGCGCGTAAGGCACGCATCTTTGTGCGCTGCCGCCGATATGTCCACGACCAATATCGGCGAGCGTCGCGGGCGGGCGTTACAGGGCCATCCGGTACTCGATGCAACCCGAGTCTTCGGCGATCCAGTTGTAGAGTTTTTGCGCGCGTTTATTGGTCTGCTGGGTATGCCAGTACAACCGTGCGCAGGCGTGGTATTGCGCATAACGCTGGACCCATTCGATCAGCAATTTGCCGGTACCGCCGCCGCGTACCGTGGGGGCCACGTACAAGTCTTCGAGGTAGCAGAAGTCAGCGACTGCCCAGGTCGAACGATGCAACACCGCATGCACCAGCCCCACCAGCTCATCACCCTGGACTGCCACGGCGCAGGCCATGGCTTCATCGGCGTTGAGCAAGCGGCTGAAGGCGGTGCGGGTCGTCGTCTCATCCAGGGAGACTTGATAAAAGTCCTGATAGGCCAGCCACAGTTGCAGCCATTGCTCATAGTCATCGAGCTGCACGGCTCGTACCACGATTGCCTGTGGGTCGTTAGTCATTGCACTCTCCTGTAGGAACCCCCGCTCCGGTGTGGCTCGGGACCCGGCAATGGTAGGTTCCCAAGGTGGCGGCAAACCGACCACTTCCAGGCCACCTGGCAGGCCAATTCGCAACAAGCGCCCCATCGTTCGGACGTTCACAATTGGTTAAGGATTGCCTTCGTATACTCGAACGCTGTCCCCTTGCATCCGGTAACCCTCCCCATGACACGCCCTGCCCCGCTGCTGTTGCTGCTTGCCGGTCTGCTGTTCTTTGTTGCCCTGGGCAATCACGAGCTACAAGGTTCCACCGAAGCCCGGGTGGCCGGGATTGCCATGGCCATGCACCTGGATAACGACTGGGTGGTGCCGCGTCTGTTCGATGAGCCGTTCCTGGAAAAACCGCCCCTGAGCCTGTGGCTGGATGCCGGGGCGATTCGCCTGTTTGGCGCCAGCACTGGCGCGGTGCGGCTGGCCTCGGCGTTTGCCGGTTTGTTCAGTGTGATGCTGCTGTACGGCATGCTGCGCCGGTTCGGGCGGCCCAAGCCTCTGGCGTTTTGCGCCGCGCTGATACTGGCGACGATGGCCAGTTACTGGAGCAACGTGCGCGGCGTGGGTGAAGATGCGTTGCTCAGCCTCGGCGTAACCCTGGCGTTGCTGGCGTTCTACCAGGCTACGCGCCCTGAATCCCGAGACGCGTCTAACGCGGGCAGTTGGCTGCTGTTTACCCTGGGGATGGTAATCGCCACCTTGAGCAAAGGCGTGCTGGGCCTGGCGATGCCGGGCATCGTGATATTCGCCTACCTGGCCTGCACCAGCCTGATGGACAAACGCTTGCAGCTCGGCCAATGGCTCAAACCGGGGGTGTTCACTTTGCTCGCGCTGGTGCCGCTGCTGATCTGGCTGGGATTGCTGTATCAACGCGGCGGGATGCAGGCAGTCGGCGAGGTGTTGTGGACCAACAGTGTCGGACGTTTCAGCGGCTCCTTCGTCGAAGCCGGGCATTACGAGCCGATCTACTATTACCTCGCCAAATTGCCCGAAGCTTTTTTGCCGTGGAACATCCTGGTGTACCTGGGCCTGTGGCACTTTCGCAAAAGCCTGGCGAGCAATCGCTACCTGCTGTTTTTCAGCCTGTGGCTGGTGGCGCAATTTACCCTGCTGACCTTCGCATCCAGCAAACGCGTTGTGTATCTGATGGCCCTGACCCCGGCGGCGGCCGTCCTCGCAGCCGAGTACGGTGCAGTCCTGCTCGACCGCCTGCCAGCTTATCGCCGTGGCGTGATCACCGGCGTGTTTGCCCTGGTGATCGCCTGCTACCTGGGTGCCGCGATCTGGTATGCACCCAAGGCCGATCGACGCGAGTCCTTCGTGCCCCTGACCAGCCAAGTCCAGGTACTACAGAGCCAAGGCCGTCATGTGGTGCTCTATCAACCCAATGAGCGCGTGGCCGGCGCCACGGTGTTTTACACCATGAGCAACTTGCCGATCCTGCAGACACAAACACAACTGCGTGCCTATCTCGATGCCCAGCCGGGCAACGTGGCCTTGCTCGATCGTATCG
Source organism: Pseudomonas sp. 25 R 14 (assembly GCF_900004755.1). Taxonomy (NCBI): domain Bacteria; kingdom Pseudomonadati; phylum Pseudomonadota; class Gammaproteobacteria; order Pseudomonadales; family Pseudomonadaceae; genus Pseudomonas; species Pseudomonas sp. 25 R 14. The sequence goes on from NZ_CVTS01000036.1 coordinate 103,042, forward strand.
AAACGTTGACGACCCCGGTCACCACGCTCAAGCAAATCACCGTGGGCAGCCGCCCCTACTACTTTGTCGAGCAGTAGGGCTTACCAGAGCGCCAGGTCGTACGTCAGGTAGACCCGGTAGTTATCGCGGTCACTGGCGTAGGTCGAACGGTAGGTCGCCTTGCGCAACTCCACGCCCAGGCCTTTGAGCGTGCTGTCCTGGATCACGTAGCGCAGGTTGGTGTCGGACTCCCACTCACGGGCTTCGCGGCCCTTGAAGTCGCCGTTCTGCCCCTTGTAGTAACGGGTCATGAAACTCAGGCCCGGCAGCACGGCGGCGAAGTCGTAGTCATAGCGCAGCATCCAGGTTTGCTCGCCAGCCTGGATAAACTTGCCGACCCCGGCGTTGCTGAAGGAGTACACCGTCGACACGCTGGCATAGGGCAGCGCGGTATCGCCGCTGACCTTCTGGTAGCCCACGCCCAACGCCTGCGGCCCCAACCGATAGGTGAACAGGCCGCTGAACATATCGCTATCAACCTTGCCATTACGCGCCTCGCCCGCTTCATTGCTGATGAAGTAGCGCAGATCACTGGTCAGGCTGCCCGGACCCAACGGCTGCTTATGCACCAGGCCGAGGAATTGTTGGCGATAGAACTCGCGCATTTCCCCGTAGTACCAGGTGCCACTGAGCGTAGGCGTGAAGGCATAGGTCGCGCCCGCGAAGTCGAAGTCGCTGCCCTTTTTGCCACTGTAGCCCTGTGGATAAATATCCACGCTGTCGGTGGAGTTGCGCTGCTTGAATTGATCCAGGTGCCCGCTGTGCAGGTACAGGTTGCGGATGCCCGTGTATTCGATCTGGGTGCCACGAAACGTCTGGGGCAGCAGGCGCCCATCGTTGTGTACCAACACCGGAATCTTCGGCAACAAGGTGCCGGTTTTCACCACGGCGGCGCCGATGCGCATTTTTGCGGTCACGCCGAGGCTGGAAAACTCATTGGCGGCGCGTCCATCATCGTGGACCGGCAACAGGCCGGTGCCTGAGTGGGTGCGGCTGGAGTCGAGCTTGATCCCCGACAGCCCCAGGGCATCCAGGCCAAAACCTACGGTGCCTTCGGTGTAGCCCGATTGCAGGTTGAGCAAAAAGCCTTGCGCCCACTCCTTGCGGTCCTCGCCACCGTCGCGATAACCGTCGTTGAAATAGTAATTGCGCAGGGTCAGCTTGCCCTGGGAATCCTCCCAGAACCCCTGGGCCATCAACGACGGCGACAGACTCGCCAACACACTGGCAGTGACCACGCCGCCCCTGGTGAAAAGTTCACGCATAACTGTTTCCTCAATGCCGTATTGTCGATTTTTATGGGCAGTTGCTCCGTGTACCAGGCTGGACGCCAGGTCACATTGGGGCGGACACTAACGGCTTGCCGAACGCCCCACAACGTTATGCGAGAAGCGCATGACGCTATGCGCAAAGCCGCCCTTCGACAGGAAATCCACGGTGAATTTCAAGCAACTCGAAGCCTTCAAGGCGATCATGTCCACCGGTTCGACCATCGGCGCAGCCACACGCATGGGCTTGTCGCAGTCTGCGGTCAGCCGCCTGTTGAGCCAGTTGGAGGACGCCCTGGGGTTTGCCCTGTTCCTGCGCAAAAAGGGCCGCTTGATGGCCACGCCAGAGGCCGAGGAACTGCTCACCGAAGTTGCAGGATTGGTGGACGGCATGCAGCGTATCCAGCGCCTGGCCGATGAAATGCGTGTGGGCCGTTCACGCAAAAGCCTGCTCAAGGTCGGCGTGCCTACCAGCATGACCCAGGAATTGTTGCCGCGTATTGTCGCGGACTTTCTCAAGGACCATGAAGACATCGTGGTCGAACTGCTGACCGGCTCCTACGACATGATCGAGCGCGCCGTACTGGACCGTTCCGCCGACCTGGGTTTTGTGCGCCTGCCCACCGAGATGCCCGACTTTGATATCGAACCGATGCTGCGCACTGAAGGCGTGTGCGTGATGCCGGCCGACCACCCGTTGAGCCGGCATGAATTTATCGAGGTACAGCATCTGCGCGATGTGCCGCTGGTGATGTTGGGCCGACAACGGGCAGTGCGTACCGAGCTGAACCAGATGTTCCGCGCGGCCAACCTGACACCGCAAGTGCGGGTCGAAGTACATTCGGTGGGCGCTGCGTGCAGCTTTGTCGCCGAAGGGCTGGGGGTGTCGATCGTCAACGGTTTACTGGCCAGCCACTTCATGCATTTGCCGATTGTCAGCCGCCCGTTTCGCCCGGCGCTGCCCTATGAATTTGGCCTGGCATTCCGTGCTGATGAACCTCGCTCGCAGTTGGTAACGGCCTTTGCCGAGCACCTCAAGCAACGCCTGAGCACAATCCCGTGACCGCAACTGGCAGGAGCGGTTTTGTGTAAAACGCATACCCCAACCCGCCCCACGCATAACGTTGTGGCCGGCAAAACTTTGCCCTAGTGTCCGCCCAACCAAGCGTCACTACCCACAACAATAACAGCGCACGCACCCCGCTCAGACGGGGCCGCGCCGGGGCCGCCAGCATGACCGAACCGCAGATCCTCCGTACCCCGCCGCCCACCGAGGCGGCTGCAGACAAACCCGTGCAACGCAAGCAAATCAACCCGGCGATCATTCTGTTGAGCATCGTTCTGCTCGCCGTGGCGTTCACCTACGCGGTAAACGCCGGCAAGTTCCAGCGCCAGAATGGCCTGGTGGTACCGGGCTCCTACCAGGTGCTGGAAAAGCAGGACACCTTCAGCCAGTTGTTCTCCCTGGAACCGCGCAAGGCCGGCGACACCGTGGCCCGCCCGGTGTCGCTGGTGGAGGGTTTCATGGCCATTCCCCAAGGCATCGAAAAGCGTGCGGCGCTGATTTTCATGGTGCTGTTCATCGGCGGCATGTTCGGTGTGCTGAACAAGGCCGGGGTGATCGATGCCGGGCTGGAGCGCCTGCTGGGGCTGACCCGGGGCAATATCTATGTGCTGGTGCCAAGCCTGATGCTGGTGTTTTCTGCCGGCAGTACGTTTATGGGGCTGGCCAAGGAATTCATCCTGATCGTGCCGTTGATGGTGGCCATGGCCAATCGCCTGGGGCTGTCGAACCTGATTGGCCTGGCCATCGTCACCATCTCGGTGAAGATCGGCTACCTGGCGTCGATCTCCAACCCGGTGGCGTTGTCGGTGGCCCAGCCCATGGTCGGCCTGCCGATTTTCAGCGGCTTGAGCATGCGCGTCGCGGCTTATTGCACCTTCTTGCTGGTGGGCATCGCGTTCGTGCTGTGGAGCATTCGCAAGCACGGGTTTGATGCCAGCGCGCAGATCACCTTCGAAAGCAAACCCCTGCCCGTTCGCCACCTGTTGAACCTGCTGGTGCTGGGTGGTGGCATTGGTTTCCTGGTCTATGCCTCTAACCGTTGGGGCTGGAAATACCATGAGCTGTCGGCGTTCTACCTGCTGCTGACCGTGGCTTTCGCGGTGATCGCCGGCCTGGCCGCCAGCACCGCCGCCAGCGCCTTTGTCGACGGCATGAAAAAAGTCCTGATCGCCGGCGTCCTGATCGGCCTGGCCACCGCCGTGGAAATCATCCTCAGCACCGGCCAGGTACTGGACACCATCGTCAACAGCCTGGCCAACCTGGTCGGCGACCACGGCCCGGTGGTCTCGGCCTACGGCATGTTCTTCGCGCAACTTGGACTGGACGTGCTGATCCCCTCCACCTCCGGCCAGGCCGCCGTGACCATGCCGATCTTCGGCCCGCTGGGCCAGTTGTCCGGGGTCAGCCCACAAACCACCGTGTTTGCCTTTTTGATGGGCAACGGCCTGACCAACATGATCACCCCGACCTCCAGCGGCCTGCTGGTACTGCTGGCCACTGCCAACGTCGGCTGGGGCCAATGGGCGCGCTATATCCTGCCGCTGTTCTTGATCTATGCGGTGCTGGCAATGGTGCTGCTGGCCATTGCCGTGCACACCGGATATTGAGTCGATGAGTGTTTTACCTATGCAAACCCTGCACAACCAGATGATCGCCATGCGCGACGGCATCCACCTGGCGACCGATATCTACCTGCCGACAGGCGGCGAAGGACCGTTCCCGGTAGTGATCGAACGCACGCCCTATGACAAGAGCAAACCGTCGCGTTCGGAAAAACAGCTCGACGGCCAGCACATCTCCCGCGAGCAAATGGCCGCTCGGTTTACCGCCCGGGGCTTTGTTGCAATTTTCCAGGATTGTCGCGGACGCTATGCGTCAGAAGGCGTGTTTACCAAGTACACCGCCGAAGGCGAAGACGGGTTCGACACCCTGGCCTGGATCGTCCGCCAGCCATGGTGCAACGGCAAGATCGGCAGCATGGGCCTGTCCTATGCCGCCCACACCCAACTGGCGATGGCCTGCCTGCATCCGCCGGGCTTGAGCGCCATGGTGCTGGACAGCGGCGGCTTCGCCAACGCCTACCAATGCGGGATTCGCCAGGGCGGTGCGCTTGAACTCAAGCAGGCCACCTGGGCGTTTCGCCAGGCCAAGGAAAGCCCGGCCGCCCTGGCCGATCCGCAGGTGCGCCAGGCGCTGGAAGCCGAAGATATCCATGAGTGGTTCCGCCGCATGCCCTGGCAGGCGGGCCAATCACCGTTGCGCCATGTGCCCGAGTACGAGGCCTATCTGCTGGAACAGTGGGCCCAGGGTAGCTTTGGCCCTTATTGGCAGAAGCCGGGTATTTATGCCGAAGGCCATTACGCAGCGTTGCCGGATATTCCGGTGTTGTTCATGTCCAGTTGGTATGACGCCTATGTCAGCTCGACCCTGGCCAACTACACCGCCTTCAACCACGCCAGCAGCGCACCGCAACAGTTGATCATGGGACCGTGGTTGCACGGTGACCGCAACATCAGCCACAGCGGTGATGTGGAATTCGGCCCCCAGGCCGCCTTTGACGGCCAGGTGGCCGAGGACTGGTTGAGCTGTCGCCTGCAATGGTTCGAACAGTCCCTCAAGCCCGAGACGCCACAACCGCCGGCCAGCGTGAAGGTGTTCTTGATGGGGGGCGGCAGCGGCACCCAGGATGAAAACGGACGCCTGCGCCATGGCGGCCGCTGGTTGCACGCACAGCAATGGCCACTGCCCGGCAGCCAATCGTTGACGCTGTACCTGGACGCACAACGCCAGTTGACGCAGCGCTTGCCCAGCGCAGACGAGGCCGCCTTGGGTTATTACGCCGACCCGGCCAACCCCGTGCCCACCGTGGGCGGAGCATTGACCTCCGGTGCACCGATCTTTGTCGGCGGTGCTTTCGATCAACGTGAGCGCGCAGACTTTTTTGGCAGCCGTGGCGACAATCGTCCCTTGTCCGAGCGCGACGATGTGCTGGTCTTCCAGACCGCGCCCCTGGCCGAAGACCTGATCGTCGCAGGCCCGGTACAGATCGAGTTATGGATCGACAGCGACGCCCCGGACACGGACTTCACCGCCAAGCTGGTGGACGTCTACCCACCCAGCGCCGATTACCCGGAGGGCTTTGCGATGAACATCACCGACGGCATCCGGCGCTGCCGTTATCGCGACTCTTGGGAGCAGCCCAAACCGCTGGCACCCGGTGAGCGGGTGAAGGTGACCATCGAGCCGTTCGCCACCTGCAACCTGTTCAAAAAAGGCCATCGCCTGCGCCTGGACATATCCAGCAGCAATTTCCCGCGCTTCGACGTCAACCCCAATAGCGGCGAGGCCGAGGGCCAAGCCCGGCAGCCGCGCATTGCTCACAATCGTCTGCACCTGAGCCGAGACGCTGCGTCGTGCCTGGTCCTGAACATCCTCCCCAACCCTTGAAAATCCCCCTGTAGGAGCCGGCTTGCCGGCGAAGAACCTGAGAGCAACGCGGGGCACCAGGCACCCCGCGTTATCGTTGACGGCTTTCGCCGGCAAGCCGGCTCCTACAGGGATATCGATGACCGCTCATCCGCGAATCCCACATTCATTAAAAAACCGTTTCAGCTCTCGCCCTGGCTGCCGATACGTCCTGACTATCCATCGGCTGGGCGACCTTCCAGCAACTGATGTACACGCAATCTGTTCCTGGAGGAACTCGATGAATACATGGTTTGGCAACATCAGCGTCAACTTGAAACTGGGCCTGGGCTTCGGCCTGGTGCTGGTGCTCACCTCGATCCTGGCCCTGACCGGCTGGACCAGCCTCAGTGGCCTGATCGACCGCAGCAACTGGATGAGCGACATCACCCAGCTCAACGCATCGCTGACCAAACTGCGTATCGTGCGCCTGCAATACATGCTCGCCAACGGTGACGAAACCGTGGCGCAGAATGTCCAGACCACCCTCGACAGCTTTGCCGCACAACAGCAACAGCTGATCAACAGCTTCAAGAGCCCGGAAAACCTCAAGCTGCTGACCGAGCAGAAAGACATCATCACCGCCTACCGGCAGTCGCTGAACAAAATGCGCGAGGCCTACCGTAACGGCAATGCGGCACGCCAAACCATGGGCGAGCGCGCCGACGCCGCCGGCCTGGTGATTGCAGCCCTGGACCGCAGCGTGCGGCAGATGCCTGAGAGCAGTGAGCGCTTCGCCCAGTACGAAGCCGTCAACCACGCCAAGGAAGAGTTCCAGGTCGCCCGTTATGAAGTGCGCGGCTACACCGGCAACGTCAACCCGGATACCGAAGCCCGTGCAGTGGCGCAAATCGAATCGGCGATCAATGGCCTCAAAGGCTTGAAGAACGTGTTCGGTGAGTCCCAGCAAACCGAGCTGAACGCCCTGGAAAACGCCCTGGGCGCCTACCGCAATGCGCTACAAGTGTATAAAACCGCCAACGCCAATATCGTCCTCGCCCGCCAGGAAATGACCGTGCAGGGCGCCGATATCGTGTCGCGCAGCGAAGCGCTGTATGACATCCAACTGCAACGCCGCGACGCAGAAAGCGCCCGGGCCCGTAGCTTGCAATTGATCAGCACGTTGCTGGCATTGCTGGTGGGGATTATCGCCGCACTGGTCATCACCCGACAGATCACCCGCCCATTGCGGGAAACCCTGGCCGTGGTCGAGCGCATCGCTTCCGGCGACCTGAGCCACAACATCCAGGTGACCCGCCGTGATGAACTGGGTGTGCTGCAACAAGGCATCCAGCGCATGGGCACGACCTTGCGCGAGCTGATTTCCGGGATCCGTGATGGCGTCACGCAGATCGCCAGTGCCGCCGAAGAACTGTCGGCCGTGACCGAGCAGACCAGCGCCGGGGTCAACAGCCAGAAGATCGAAACCGATCAGGTCGCCACCGCCATGCACGAGATGACTGCCACCGTGCAGGAAGTCGCGCGCAACGCCGAGCAAGCCTCCCAGGCCGCATCCGCCGCCGATGGCCAGGCCCGTGAAGGCGACAAGGTGGTGGCCGAAGCCATCGCCCAGATCGAACGCCTGGCCGACGAAGTGGCGCGCTCCACCGACGCCATGGCGCACCTGCAACAAGAGAGCAACAAGATCGGCAGCGTGATGGACGTGATCAAGGCCGTGGCCGAACAGACCAACCTGCTGGCGCTCAACGCCGCCATCGAAGCCGCCCGTGCCGGTGAAGCCGGGCGCGGGTTTGCCGTGGTCGCCGACGAAGTACGTGGCCTGGCCCAGCGCACGCAGAAATCCACCGAGGAAATCGAAGGCCTGGTCGCCGGCTTGCAGAACGGTACCCAGCAAGTGGCCAATGTGATGAACAACAGCCGCAGCCTGACCGACAGCAGCGTCGAGCTGACCCGCAAGGCCGGCGTCTCCCTGGAGAACATCACCCGCACGGTGTCGAACATCCAGTCGATGAACCAACAGATCGCCGCCGCTGCCGAACAGCAAAGCGCCGTGGCCGAAGAAATCAGCCGCAGCATCGTCAATGTGCGTGATGTGTCGGAACAGACCGCAACCGCCAGCGACGAGACAGCCAAATCCAGTGTCGAGCTGGCACGCCTGGGCAGCCAGTTGCAGCAGATGGTCAGCCACTTCCGGGTGTAAACAAAAAGCCGCCCCGGCCAAAACCGGGGCGGCTCCGCTTCTCAGGCCTTAACGGTCATCGAAGCTGTCTCGCAGGAATTTCCACACGTGATAGACACGCAGGTAATTCACTACGAGGTCCCACGTACGTCGTGCATACTCGGCCCTCCTTGAGTTGGGCCTTACCTCCAGCGCACTTACCGGAACACGTGAGCCTTTGGACGCTAGTCGATTGCGTCTTTTGAGGTGGCCGGGCTAATGGTCCTTCCGCATGAATCCGGCACGGATTACTAGCCCGTGGCGGCCGGTCCAGAATTCGCGTGCGTACCCGACGCCCCCAAAAGCGACAAACGCAGAACGGGGAAGATCCTAACCAACATTTCGGCCAAAAGTGTGACCAACAGTGGTCAAATATCCAGTATTGGACGGGATATTTATTGCAGCCTTTTGCAGCCAGAGTTGACGCGAGAAAAGCTCAAAAAACGATCAGCGCTCAATCTTGCAGGCCGATATGAACAGCGCTAATATTCCTGCGAGTCGATTGCGTCTTTTGAGAGAGCAACCCTAGCTGCTAACTGGGATTGCAATAAAAAACCGCCCTACTAAGGCGGTTTTTTATTGCCTGAAATTTGTCAATCAGCCCTCGCCTTCCTCGACAAACACCAGCCGATTGCCAAATGGATCCTTGATGCTCATCTCCCGTGTGCCCCAAGGGGTTTGCTCGATCCCGGGCTTGGCAAAGCGATAATCCTTGGCCTGCAATTGCCCAAGGTAAGCGTCCAGCCCCTCGGCCTGGATCCGCACCGCCGCGCCGGGTGACGCATCGCCATGATGCTCGGACAGATGCAGCACACAGTCCCCCCGCGACACTTGTAGGTACAACGGGAAGTTGTCCTCGAAGCGGTGCTGCCAATCGACCTTGAAGCCGAGAAAATCGACGTAGAACTCCCGGGCCTTGGCCTCATCGAACGTGCGCAGGATCGGGGTGACTTTTCCTAAGTGCATGGCGCTGGCTCCTTGTCTGAAACCCTCACTATAAAGGCCCGGCCAAGAGAAATGACAGAACCCTAGCGCAGCACATCAAACCCCCGGCGCAAATCCCCGGAGCGCGCCAGAAACTGCCCTGCCCGTTGCCCGTTCGCCTGCCCGTCCTGATAGCTCAACACACCATTGATCCAGACCCCGTCGATGCCTTCGGCAGCGCGTTGCGGGTCCTTGAAATCCGCCACATCCCGTACCCGCAACGGGTCGAACAGCACCAGGTCGGCCCAGTGCCCCTCGCGGATTTCACCGCGCCCGGCCAGGCCAAATCGCGCGGCCGACAAGCCGGTCATTTTGTGTACCGCCGTGTGTAGCGGGAACAGTCCGAGGTCGCGGCTGAAATGTCCGAGTACCCGCGGGAATGCGCCCCACAAGCGCGGATGGGGGAATGGGTCTTCCGGCAGGCCATCAGAGCCAACCATCGACAGTGGATGGGCGAGGATACGCTGCACATCAGACTCATCCATTCCGTAATACACCGCCCCCGCCGGTTGCAGGCGGCGGGCAGCGTCCATCAGGGAAACGTCCCACTCGGCGGCGATGTCCTGCAAGTCTCGCCCGCCTACTTCCGGGTGCGGCGTCGACCAGGTGATGGTGATACGGAAGGCATCGGTGACTTGCTTGAGGTCCAGGGTCGAGGAACTGGCGGCATAGGGATAACAGTCGCAGCCCACCGGATGGGTCTTGGCTGCCTGTTCCAGGGACGCCAGCAACTGTGGACTGCGCCCCCAATTGCCCGCGCCGGCGCATTTGAGGTGGGAGATAATCACCGGCGCCTTGGCGTGGCGGCCGATCAGAAACGCCTCGTCCATGGCCTCCAGCACCGGTTCGAACTCACTGCGCAAATGGGTGGTGTACACCGCGCCAAACGCTGTCAGTTCTTCACTCAGTTGCAGCACTTCGTCGGTGTCGGCGTTGAACGCGCTGGCGTAGGCCAGGCCTGTGGATAAACCGAGGGCACCCGCTTCAAGGCTTTCCTGCAATTGCACACGCATCAAGGCGATTTCAGTCGGCGTGGCGCTGCGCTGCAGGTCGTCCATATGGTTGCTGCGCAGCGCCGTATGGCCGATCAATGCCGCGACGTTGAGCGCCGGCTGGGCGTTTTCCACGGCGCTGCGGTAATCGATAAAACGCGGATAGACAAACGCCTCGGCCTTGCCCAGCAGGTTCATCGGGTCCGGCGGGTCACCGCGCAGGCTGACCGGCGAGGCGCTGATGCCGCAGTTGCCGACAATCACCGTAGTCACGCCCTGGCTAAGCTTGGGCAGCATCTGCGGCTGACGGATCACCACGGTGTCATCGTGGGTGTGCACGTCAATAAACCCCGGCGCCAATACGCGGCCACTCGCCTCGATCTCATGCTCGCCACGGGCCGCCGACAAGTCGCCGATCTTCTCGATACGCCCATCACGCACACCCACGTCAGCGACATACCCCGGTGTGTTGCTGCCATCAATGATCAGCGCCTGGCGGATCAGCGTGTGGTACTTCATCTCAATCTCCAAGCGGCAGGCTGTCAGGGCCGCCGCGATAGTCGTCCAGGGCCAGCTTGATCCGGCGCAGGCGTTCCTGGTTGTCGTCCGGCAAGGCCAGAGCCAGTTCGGTAGCGAGTACATCAATGGCCAGCAGCATGCCGTAACGCGCCGCCGTGGGTTTGTAGATAAAACTGGTTTCGGCCGGTTGCAGTGGCAGCAGCACGTCGGCCAATTGCGCCAGCGGTGAATCGGCCAGGGTGATGGCGACAATCCGAGCACCGTAGTTGCGGGCCAGTTCCACCACGCCCAGCAACTCGGGCGTGCGGCCAGTCAGGGAGCAGACGATCAGCGCATGCTCCGGTCCCAATGTCGCGGCGGTGACGCGCATCATCACTGGGTCATGGCAGGCCGCAATCGGATAACCCAAACGCACCAGGCGCACCTGCAACTCGTCGCTGCACAGGCTCGACGGGCCGCCCATGCCGAACGCGTGGGTCATCCGCGCCTTGCCCAATAGGTTCACCGCATCGACAAAAGCGGCCTGGTTGAAGCCCGACAGGTGCTGGCGCAAGGTCGCTTCGATATCACCGAGGATCTGGCGATGAAACGCCGATTGCTCGGGCAACCCCGCCGGATCGAGAAAACGGCTGCCTACGCCGCTGGCCTGGGCCAGTTGCAGGCGCAGGTCACGCAAGTCACGGCAACCGACGCTGCGGGCAAAGCGCGACAAGGTCGCGGTGCTGACCTCGGCGCGCTGGGACAACTCTTCCAGGCTGGCGGATGCGGCGAAGCCCACGTCGTCAAGCATCAGCCGGGCGATACGCCCTTCACCGGCGCTGAAGGAATCCTGGCGGGCGCGGATCTGGTAGAGGATGTCCATGGGGTCTCCGGGTTACAAGATGCAGGACAGACCATAGGTCAGACCGAAGGCGACCAGCGAAATCAAAGTCTCCAGCACGGTCCAGGTCTTGAAGGTCTGGATCACCGTCATATTGAAGTATTCCTTGATCAGCCAGAAGCCGCCGTCGTTGACGTGGGAAAAGATCACCGAGCCAGCACCGGTCGCCAGCACCAGCAATTCCGGGTGTGGATAACCCAGGCCCAGGGCCACGGGTGCGACAACGCCCGAAGCGGTGGTCATGGCCACAGTGGCCGAGCCGGTGGCAATGCGCATCAGCGCGGCGAACAACCAGCCCATCACCAGCGGCGACAGGTTGAAGGCATTGGCCATGCCGAGGATTTCGTGGGTCACGCCGGCGTCCACCAGGATCCGGTTCAAGCCACCGCCCGCGCCCACCAGCAAGGTGATGCTGGCGGTCGGTGCCAGGCATTCGTTGGTGAACTTGAGGATCGACTCGCGGTTAAAGCCCTGGGCCAGGCCCAGGGTCCAGAAGCTGAGCAGGGTCGCCACCAGCAAGGCGATCACCGAGTTGCCGATAAACAACAGGAACTGGTTGAAGCCAGTGCCCGGCGTGGAGATCAGGTTGGCCCAACCGCCGATCATCATCAGCACCACTGGCAACAGGATCGTGCCCATGGTCAGGCCAAAACTTGGCAGACGGGTGCGTGGTTCGCGCTCGATGAACTGGCGCTCCAGCGGGTTCTCGGCAGGCAAGTGAATGCGCGGCACGATGAACTTGGCGTACACCGGGCCGGCGATGATCGCGGTAGGGATGCCGATCAAAATCGCATACAGCACGGTCTGCCCGACGGAGGCGTTGTACGCCAGCACCGCCATCATCGCCGCCGGGTGTGGTGGTACCAGGGCATGTACCACTGACAGGCCGGCAACCATCGGCAGGCCGACCATCAGGATCGACACACCCACGCGCCGGGCCACGGTAAAGGCAATCGGCACCAGCAATACAAAACCGACCTCGAAAAACAACGGCAGCCCCACCAGGAAGGCAATGCACACCATGGCCCAATGGGCATTACGCTCGCCGAAGCGGTCGATCAGGGTACGTGCCACCTGCTCGGCACCACCGGACTCGGCCATCATCTTGCCGAGCATCGTGCCCAGGGCCACCACCAGCGCAATATGCCCCAGGGTCTTGCCGACACCCGCTTCATAGGAGCCCATGATCGTATCCGCCGGCATCCCGGCCAGCAGCGCCAGGCCAATGGACACCAAGGTGATAACGATAAACGGATTGAGCCGATAACGTGCAATCAGCACGATCAATGCAATGATGGCGATGGCAGCGTATGCCAACAGCCAGATGCCCGGTGATGCGGCCATGCGGTACTCCTCGGAAAGGGTCACGTCGAATTGGTTGTGAAACTCATAAATCATTACCGAGGAATATTTTCAAATTTTATGAAAGTAATTTTCGCGAACGGATAAGCGCTGTCGCTTTGGGACATGCCCGCAGAGCAAAGATGAAAATCGGGGGATAGTTCTTACATGCAGGCTGTAGTGGGTACGGGAAACTCGACTGCCGCTTTCCGGTCATAGATTGCGCATCGAATCCCCTCAGGAAATCCACCATGAACCGCACAACCCTCGCCGCCAGCGCGCTATTGCTGGCCTTGTCCGGCACCGCAGCGGCCAGCAGCCCGGCGCTGCAAAAGTGTCTGGACAACGCCAGCAACACCGGCGCGATAGTCGGCTGCAACGCCCAGGAAACCAAGATCCAGGACAAGCGCCTGAACAGCGCCTACAAGACCGCGCTGCAGGCCCAGCAAGGCCCGCGCAAGCAACAGTTGCAGGCTGTGCAGCGCCTGTGGATCAAATACCGCGATGCCAATTGCGCCTTCGCCGGCTCCGCGACCGGCGGTAGCATCGATCAGGTCAACGGCTCCGGCTGTGTGCTGGACATGACCCAGACCCGCGCCGAAGAACTGGAAAATCTCGTCGGGCCTTGATCCCTGTGGGAGCGGGCTTGCCCGCGAAAAACCTGAGATCGCCGCGTGTATCCAGAAAGCCCGCGTTATCGTTGACGCTTTTCGCGAGCGAGCTCGCTCCTACAGGGGGGATCAGTCGTGCTGCACCCGCGCGCGCTTGAGCAATTTCTTGCAGCGCTCGGACAAGTGCAGCACCCGCAGGTGCTTGCCAGCCTTGCTGTAGCGCTCGCGCAAGGTCATCAACGCCGCGATGGCGGAGTAGTCGACAAAGCTCAGGTGCCGGCAATCGAGTGTCACCTGCTGCGGGTCGTTGGCCGGGTCGAACTGGTTGAGGAACGGCGTGGTCGAGGCAAAGAACAAGGTGCCGTGCAGCCGGTAGAGCTTGCTGCCATCAGCCTCCAGGTGTTCATCGGCATACAGCTCGCGGGCCTGTTGCCAGGCAAAATTGAGCGCGGCAATCACAATCCCGCACAGCACTGCGGTGGCCAGGTCGGTGAATACTGTAATCACCGTCACCGCAATGATCACCAGCACATCATTGAGCGGCACTTTGTTGATGACCCGCAGCGACGCCCAGGCAAAGGTCTGCTGGGACACCACGAACATCACCCCTACCAGCGCCGCCAGGGGAATGCGCTCGATCAGCGGCGACAGAAACAGGATAAACAGCAGGATCATCACCCCGGCAAACACCCCGGAAAAACGCCCGCGCCCGCCCGAGCTGAGGTTGATCACCGTCTGCCCGATCATCGCGCAGCCGCCCATGCCGCCAAACACCCCGCTGACCATATTCGCCGCGCCCAGGGCCACGCTTTCACGGTCGGGGTAGCCGCGGGTCTCGGTGATTTCATCGGTGAGGTTCAGGGTCAGCAGGGTTTCCAGCAACCCCACCATCGCCATCAAAAACGCGTAAGGCGCAATGATGCCGAGGGTTTCCAGGGTCCAGGGAATCTGCGGCAGCGCGAAGGTCGGCAGGCCACCGGCGATATGGGCCATGTCGCCCAGGGTGCGGGTGGGCAAGCCCAGCAGGTACACCGCAAGCCCCACGCCGAGAATCGCCACCAGCGCCGGCGGTACCGCGCGGGTCAGGCGCGGCAGCAGGTAGACGATGGCCATGGTGGCCGCCACCAGCCCCGTCATCACATACAGCGGCGTGCCGCTGAGCCAGGCCTCACCACTCTTGAAATGCTCCAGTTGCGCCAGGGCAATGATGATCGCCAGGCCGTTGACGAAACCGAGCATCACCGGGTGCGGCACCATGCGCACCAGTTTGCCCAGGCGCAGCAGGCCGAAGGCAATCATGATCAGGCCGCCCAGCAACACCGTCGCCAGCAAGTACTCCACCCCGTGTTGCACCACCAGCGCGACGATCACCACCGCCATCGACCCCGCCGCCCCCGAGACCATCCCCGGCCGACCGCCGAACAACGCGGTCAAGGTACAGATGATGAAGGCGCCGTAGAGCCCCATCAGCGGGTTGAGGTGGGCCACCAGAGCAAAGGCGATGCATTCGGGCAGCAAGGCAAAAGACGTGGTCAGTCCGGCCAGGGCGTCGGCGCGCAGACGAGAGAGCTTCATGGGTATACCGGGGAGTGGCGGGGAGTGAGGCCGGGAATGGTACGCAAATGCGCAAAGCGCAGCTAGTCGGCGTAGCGCGCCAACTTCTCCTGGATAAAGTCCAAGAAGCACTGGATACGCAGGGCCAGTTGCGAGTTGCGGTAGTACACCGCATTGATCGGCTGGCGATAACCGCTGTTGAACGGGGCGAGTACCGTCTGCAAGCGGCCGGCGTTGATGTCTTCGATGGTCATGAAATGCGACAGGCAGGCGATCCCCTGCCCTTCCAGCGCCAACTGGCGCAGGGTTTCACCGCTGGACGCGGCAATCCCCGGTTCGATCTGCCAGCGATCACCCTGCACATGGCGCAGCGGCCAGTGGTTGAGGGTTTCGGTCTGGGTGAAGCCCAGCAACGTGTGGTTCGCCAACTCGGCCACCGTGCTCGGCGTACCGTGCTGCGCAAGGTACGCGGGGCTGGCGAGGATATGCAGCGGGCTGCAGCCCAGGGAGCGGGCGTGCAGGGTCGAATCCGCCAGGGTGCCGATGCGGATCGCAATATCGGTGCTCTGCTCCAGCAGGTCGATGATCAGGTCGTTGCTGTTGAGCTCCAGCTGGATATCCGGGTACAGGCGGCGGAACTCAGCGACGTACGGCACGATGGCATGCAGCATGAACGGCGATGCGGCGTTGATCCGCAAGCGCCCGGAGGGGGTTTGGTGTCGCGATGACAGACGCTCTTCCAACTCCTCCATCTGCGCCAGGATCAGCTTGGCCTGCTCGAAGAAGTACTTGCCCTCTTCGGTCAGGTCCATGCGTCGTGTAGTGCGGTTGATCAGGGTGGTGTCGAGCTTGGCTTCAAGCCGCGACAAGGTACGGCTGACCGCCGAAGGCGTCTGCCCGACCTGTTCGGCAGCGGCGGAAATCGACCCGCATTCAATCACGCAGACAAAGATCTGTAGCTCATCGGATCGGGCTTTCAACGTGAATCCTCGTGAATACGGCTGCGTGGATACTAGCCGTATTACAGCGCCAGGTTAAACACCTGGGCCAGATGCTGCTCGTAGCGCAGCACATCGGCTTCGATGGATGGGCGTTTCATCACGTCCACACAGAGGAACGTCGGCAGGCCACTCATGCCGAGAAACTGGTTGGCCTTGTGGAACGGGAAGTACACCGCATCCACACCCTTGGCTTCGAAGAAATCGCTCGGATCGTCGAAGGCCGCCTGCGGCGCGTTCCAGGTCAGCGACAACATGTATTGCTTGCCCTGGATCAGGCCGCCGCTGCCGTATTTCTGCGACGCATCGGAACGGGTGCGGCCATCGCTGGCGTACAGGCTGCCGTGGCCTTCGGTGAACACCTCGTCGATGTACTTCTTGACGATCCACGGTGCGCCCATCCACCAGCCGGGCATCTGGTAGATGATCACGTCGGCCCAGAGGAACTTGGCGACTTCTTCAGCGACGTCATAGCCGGCGTCGATATGGGTGACTTTCACGTCGATACCACCACGGTCCAGCACGGCCAGGGCGGCGTCGTGCAGGGTGTTGTTGTAGCGACCGTCAGAGTGGGCGAATTTTTTACCACCGTTGAGCAACAGAACTTTTTTCATGGGGGGTTAACCTGAAGGCTGAAAATGTATGAGCGCAGGCTACCGGCAACCCCTCGGGTGAATAAGCCGTGGATCGGCAAAACGCTTTTGACTTAAACGCACGAATAGCCATTTGATTATTGCTTCAACCACGCATCAACAGATGCCCACCCAAGGCCGCCATGCCGATGAAGAACACGCGCTTGAACAGCACGGCACTGATGCGCTGGCGCAGCTTTTGCCCCAGCCACATGCCCAGCAGCGCCGGCACCAGCGCCAACAGCGAGGCATTGAGTTCGCCAGCACCGAGGTTACCGCGCCAGAGCAGCCCGGCCGCCAGGGCCAGGGTGGAGACGGTGAAGGACAGGCCCAGCGCCTGCACCAGTTGGTCACGGCTCAAGCCCAGTGCTTGCAGGTAGGGCACGGCCGGGATCACGAAGACGCCGGTGGCCGAGGTGATGATCCCTGTCAGCAGGCCACACACCGGGCCCAGCCAACGCTCGGCGGCCGCAGGCACGCTGAACGCCGGTAGAAACAAACCGCACAGGGCATACACCAGCAATGCCCCGCCCAATGCCCGCACCACCCATGCACCACCGTCCATGCCCAACCACAGCGAACCGAGCCCGGTGCCGAGGAAAATCAGCAGGAGCATGGGCCACAGGCGTTTGCTCAATGCGCCCAAGTGCCCACCGAAGGCCAGTTGCCAGAGATTGCTGATGGTCGAGGGAATGATCAGCAGGGCCGCAGCCTGCGCCGGCAACATAGCCAGACCGAGCAGGCCCATGGCGACGGTGGGCAGGCCCAGGCCGATCACACCCTTGACGGTGCCGGCCAGCAGGAAGGTGCCGATCACCAGCAACGTCAAGGCTGGGCCGAGGTTTTGGTAGAACGCGAGGAAGGTCGTCATGGGGGGATTGTGCGGGGTTGGCGTGGGGTTGGAAATTCGCCATATACTGAGGCAGCCTCTTGTTTTGTGTGAGGCTGAGAACGCTATCGGAATTTCCAGCCATGCACTTTGACCTGATCGACCTGCGCCTCTACCTGCACATCCTCGACACCGGCAATATCACCGCCGGCGCCGCCCGCAGCCATTTGTCCCTGGCCGCCGCCAGTGCGCGCATCCGGGCGATGGAAGCCTCGGCAGGCGTCGCATTCCTGGAACGCGGCCGGCGCGGCGTGACCCCGACCGCCGCTGGCAACGCCCTGGCCCGTCATGCCCGGCTGTTGTTGCAACAGGACGAGCGCCTGCAACAAGAGCTGGCCGAATACGCCAACGGCGTCAAAGGCCAGGTGCGCCTGCTGTGCAACACCACAGCCCTCAGTGAATACCTGCCGGAGTTGTTGGCGGATTTTCTCTGCACCCATCCCAACCTCGATATCGACCTGCAGGAACTGCCCAGCCTGCGCATCACCCACGCCTTGCGCCAGGGCGCAGCAGACCTGGGGATCATTTCCGATGCGGTGGACACCCACGGCTTGCAGACCCGGCCGTTTCGCGATGACCCGCTGGTGCTGATCATGCCCACAGGTCATCCGCTGGCGGCGGGCCCGGTGAGTTTTATCGACAGTTTGCTCCACGACTATGTGGGATTGGCCGCCAACAGCGCGTTGGCGGTGTACCTGGAAGAACAGGCGCTGCACTCAGGTTTTCGCTTGCAGACACGGGTGCGCGCCGACGGATTTGACGGGGTGATGCGCATGGTCGCCCGTGGCGCAGGGCTGGGGATTGTGCCGCAGGCGGCGTTGCAGCGCTGGCCCCACGCCCAGCAATTGCAGGCCCAACCCCTGACGGAGGATTGGGCCTGTCGCAAATTGCTGCTGTGCGCACGGTCGTTCGAGCAGTTGCCGGGTTATGCCACTGCCCTGCTGAACGCACTCACGGTAGGAGCGGGCTTGCCCGCGAAGGTCGTCAACGATAACGCGGGCTTGCAGGTTTAACGTGGCGCGCTCGGGTTTTTCGCGAGCACGCTCGCGCCTACAGGAGTTGGGCGGCGCTTGCGAAAGAACACGTAATACACCGTCGACAGGATCAACAGGAACGGCACACCAAACACCAGGGTCATCTTGAACGCCTCGGTGAAGAACGTGGTGATCATCACCGCCCCCATCAGCACCAGCCCCAGCAGTGTGCTGTAGGGGAACAGCCGCAGTTGGAACGACAACTTCGGCCCGCCGTGACGCTTGCGGTAGCGGCGGAAGAACAGGTGCGTGAGGAAGATCATGAACCAGGTGAAGATCGCGCCAAACATCGAGATGGCCATCATCAGGGTGAAGGAGCTTTCCGGGTACACCACATTGAGCAGGGTCGCCAGGGCGATGCCCGAGCTGGACAGCAGCAGGGCATTGAGCGGGATCCCGCTTTTGCTCAGGGCGCCCATGGATTTTGGTGCAAAACCGGCGCGGGACAGGCTGAACATCATGCGCGTGGTGATGTAGAGCTGACTGTTCATCGCCGACAACGCGGCAATCAGGATCACAAAGTTCATCACCCCGGTGGCGCCGGGAATGCCGATGGTCTGCATCACCGTGACAAACGGGCTCTGGCTCTGCCCGGCCTGGTTCCACGGCACGATGGCCAGCATCAGCGCCAGGGTCAGCAGGTAGAACACCACCAGCCGCACAATCGTGGCGCGGAAGGCTTTTTTCACCGCCTGTTCCGGGTCGGCGGCTTCACCCGCCGCCACCGCGATCATCTCCACGCTCAAGTAGCTGAAGATCGACACGATCACGGCAATCCACATACCGCTCAGGCCATTGGGGAAAAACCCGCCATGGGCCGTGTAGTTCTGCACCCCGTAATCCGGGTTTCCGGAGCCGAACACCACATACACCGCGAGGATGATGAAGCCGACGATGGCGCTGATCTTGATCGTCGAGAACCAGTACTCGAAGTTACCGAACGTCTTCACGCTGATGGCGTTGAGCACGATCAGCACGCTGGAGAACGAGACGATCCACACCCATTCCGGCACGTTGGCGAACCAGTACTTCATGTACATCGCCACCGCCGTGACTTCGGCACCCACCGCCAGCACAATCGCCGCCCAGTAGGCATAGCGCACCAGGAACCCGGCCAATGGGCTGACATAGAACTCGGCGTAGGCGCCAAAGGAGCCAGAGGTGGAATGAGCCACCGTCATCTCCGCCAGGCAGCCCATCAACAACAAGGTAATCAACGCGCCGATGGCGTAGCTGACCAGCACGCTGGGCCCGGCATAACCGATGGCGTAGGCGCTGCCCATGAACAACCCGGTGCCGATGGCGCCACCGATGGCGATCATGCTCATCTGCCCGGAAGTGAGCTGGCGCCGCAGGCCCAGTTCGCGATTGGTGATTGCTGCAAAGCCGTTGTCTGGCGTGGTCACGTGGCGTGCCCCTTTATTATTGTGATGGTTACTGCTGACCAAGCACCTGTGGGAGCTGGCTTGCCTGCGATGAAATCGCCTCGGTATCACTGACATACCGAGGTGCCTGCATCGCTGGCAAGCCAGCTCCTACATGGGTTTTGTGGTGTTCTTAGGTGACGCTGTGGCGCACTTTGAATTGCGGTTGGTCCCAGGTGTTGCCGTCGAGGATTTCGCCAAGGATTTGCACCGCATCCCACACCTCGGTGAAGCTGGTGTACAGCGGGGTAAAGCCAAAACGCATGATCTTCGGCTCGCGGTAATCACCAATCACGCCACGGGCAATCAGGGCCTGGACGATGGCGTAGCCTTGCGGGTGTTCAAAGCTGACATGACTGCCACGCTTGGCATGGTCGAGCGGGGTAATCAGGGTCAATTCATGGGCGGCGCAGCGGCTTTGCACCAGCTCGATGAACAGGTCGGTCAGCGCCAGGGATTTGCGGCGTAGGCTGGCCATGTCGGTCTGGGCGAAGATATCCAGGCCGCACTCGACCATCGCCAGCGAGGTGATCGGCTGGGTGCCGCACAGGTAGCGGGTGATGCCCTTGCCCGCCACGTAGTTGGACTCCATGGCAAACTGGCGGCTATGGCCGAACCAGCCCGACAGCGGCTGTGTCACCAACTCCACCAGCGCCGGGTTGACCCAGACAAACGCCTGGGAGCCCGGGCCGCCGTTGAGGTATTTGTAGGTGCAGCCAATGGCGTAGTCGGCTCCGGCCTGGTGCAGGTCGATCGGCACTGCGCCCGCCGAATGCGCCAGGTCCCAGATTGCCAGCGCGCCGCATTCATGGCTCAGGGCGGTCAGCGCCTGCATGTCATGCATGTAGCCGGTCTTGTAGTTGACGTGGGTGATCATCACCACCGCCGTGTCCTGGTCGATGGCTTGCGGCAGTTCCTCGGGGCTGTTCACCAGGCGCAGGGAGTAGCCCTGTTGCAACAGCGCCGCCAAGCCTTCGGCGATGTATAGGTCGGTGGGGAAGTTGCTCGCCTCACTGACAATCACTTTGCGCTGCGGCTGGCGTTGACGCTGCACGGTCAAGGCGGCGCTGAGCACCTTGAACAGGTTGATCGAGGTGGTATCGGTAATCACCACTTCAGCCTCGCCCGCGCCAATCAGCGGCGCCAGGCGATTGCCCAGGCGCTGGGACAGGTCGGCCCAGCCGGCACTGTTCCAGCTGCGGATCAAACCATTGCCCCACTCCTCGGCGATCACCACTTGCGCCCGCTCCAGCGCCGCCACCGGACGCGCCCCAAGGGAGTTGCCGTCAAGGTAGATCACGCCTTCCGGCAGGGCGAATTGATCGCGCAATGGCGCCAGCGGGTCCTGGGCGTCGAGGGTCTGGCAATGGTTTCGGCTGGTCATGGAAAGTCCTGTTTTTATAGGTGACGATGGACCAAATAATGAACGAAGATTTGCAGAATTTTCGTGCAAAGTGCGCTACAACTGGCTTAATAAGCTGTAGGAAATTCGAATTTAACCTCCAAATACGCGGATTAATTCTAAGCATGATTCTCGACGCCACCGACCTGCGCCTCCTGCATTTCCTGCAACAGGATGGCCGTATCAGCAACCAGGAACTGGCGGAGAAAGTCGCCCTGTCGCCATCCGCCTGCCTGCGCCGTTTGCGCCTGCTGGAGAGTGAGGGGGTGATCAGCGGTTATCGCGCGGTGCTCAATGCCGAGCAGTTGGGCATCGAGCTGGAGGCCATCGTCCACCTGTCGCTACGCCAGGATGTGGAGGATTGGCACGAGACGTTTATCAAGAAGGTCCAGGGCTGGCCGGAGGTGGCCAGCGCCTATGTGATCACCGGCGCCAGCAACTATGTGCTGCGGGTGCAGGCGCGCAACCTCAAGCACTTCTCCGACTTTATCGTGAACCACCTGAACCGCACGGCGGGGGTGATGGATATTCGGTCGGAGATCGTGCTGCAGAAGATCAAGGATCGGGATGAGGTGCTGGATCTGGTCGTACGCAAATAACCAGCTCCACCGCCGCTCCCACATTTTTTTACTGCATTCAGTCTTCGAGGGCGCGTACGCGTTGCATGCGTTTTTGCTCGACCGATGCCACCGCTGGCTGCAACTCGAAGTCAAAGTCGATCTGCGCAAACTTGCCTTCCACGCCAAATTCGCGCGCCAGCTGTTGATCCTCGCTGAAACGAATCTCGGCAATCAACTCATCCCGCGTGGCATAGGCAAAGTCATCATGTAGGTACGGATCATCCGACAGGTTGATCTGCGTGGTCAGGTGCCGATGCCCCGGTGCCGAGATGAAGAAGTGGATATGCGCCGGCCGCTGGCCGTGACGCCCCAGCTGATCGAGCAACTGCTGGGTCGGGCCGGTCGGTGGGCAGCCGTAGCCGGACGGGACGATGCTGCGAAAGCGGTAGTTGCCCTGGGCATCGGTCTCGATCCGACGACGCAGGTTGAACTCCGATTGCGTCGGGTCGAACCAGGAGTAAGTGCCGCCGGTATTGGCCTGCCACACATCCACAATCGCCCCGGCCAATGGCTTGCCATCGACATCGCGCACCTGCCCGCGCATGAACAGCGGCACGGCCGCATCCAGGCCATCGTCAAGTCGCGCCTCGTACTTGGACAGCGGCGCGCCGGCCACATACAACGGCCCTTCGATGGTGCGCGGGGTACCGCCGGACTTGCCGGCTTCCTCGTCGGCCGCGTCCATCAACATATCCAGGTAATGCTCCAGGCCCAGGCCTGCGGCCAGCAACCCGGCTTCCTGGTTCTTGCCCAGCTCGTTGAGGTAGTTGACCGCCTTCCAGAACTCTTCCGGGGTCACTTCCAAGTCTTCGATGATGTTCACCGTATCGCGCAGGATCCGGTAGATCAGCGCCTTGGCCCGTGGGTTGCCGGCGTCATTGAGGTTGCCGCTGGCTTCTTCGAGGAAGCGTTGGGCGTGGGCAGTCTGGGACAGTCGAATGGACATGGTGCAATCCTCATCTTGTAATTATTAGGTGGCTAGACAGGCTCAGCGATCATCCTCACGGATCGACGACGGATGCCGGCAAAGGGCATTCACTTCGATGGCCATGTAGGGATAGAGCGGCAGTTGCATCAGCAGGTCATGCAGTTCCTGCACGCTGTCGACATCGAACACGCTGTAGTTGGCGTACAGCCCGGCGATACGCCACAGGTGGCGCCATTTACCCTGCGCTTGCAGGCGTTGGGCCAGGGCCTTTTCGTCGGCCTTGAGGGCCGCCGCGCGCTCGGGGTTCATATCGACGGGCAGGTTGACGGTCATTTTTACGTGGAACAACATCGCAGGCGTCCTCTTAATGTTTGTCGCGACGGAAGAACGCCAGGCGCTCCTCATCAATGGCCAGGCCCAAACCCGGGGTGGTCGAGACATGCAGGTGGAAATCGCGATACAGCAGCGGCTCGGTGAGGATGTCCTCGGTGAGCAGCAGCGGCCCGAACAGCTCGGTGTCCCAGGCCAGTTTGTTCAAAGTGAGAAACGCATGGGCCGACGCCAGGGTGCCGACCCCGCCTTCGAGCATGGTGCCGCCATACAGGCCAATACCGGCCGCCTCGGCAATCGCCGCCGTGCGCAATACCGCGCGCGGGCCGCCGTTTTTCGCGATCTTCAGCGCGAACACCGAGGCCGCACCTTCGCGGGCCAGGTTGAAGGCATCTTCGACACACTCGATGGATTCGTCCGCCATGATCGGTGCCGGGCTCGACAGGTTGAGCCGGGCCATGCCGCCACGGTTATTGCGCGAGATCGGCTGCTCGATCAGATCGATACCGTTGTCGCCCAGCACCTTGCAGGCACGCAGGGCCACGGCTTCGTCCCAGGCCTGATTGACATCGACCCGCACGCTGGCGCGCTCGCCCAGGGCCTTTTTGATCGCGATCACGTGGGCCAGGTCCTGGCTGACTTCCCCGGCGCCGATCTTCAACTTGAAGATCCGGTGGCGGCGCAGGTCGAGCATCTTCTCGGCTTCTTCGATGTCTTTTGCGGTGTTGCCGCTGGCCAGGGTCCACGCCACCGGCAAGGCATCGCGCACGCGGCCGCCGAGCAGTTCGCTGACGGGCAGCCCCAGGCGCTTGCCGAGGGCATCGAGCAAGGCGCTTTCGATACCGGACTTGGCAAAGGTGTTGCCACGGATGCTGCGCTCCAGGCGCAACATGGCCGCATTGATGTTGCTGGCGTCCTGGCCAATCAACAGCGGCGCAAAGTGTTGGTCGATATTGGTCTTGATGCTGTCGGGGCTTTCGTTGCCGTAGCTCAAGCCACCGATGGTGGTGGACTCGCCAATCCCTTCGATGCCGTCGGCGCAACGCACGCGAATGATCACCAGGGTCTGGTTCTGCATGGTGTGCATCGCCAGCTTGTGCGGGCGGATGGTGGGGAGATCGACGATGATGGTCTCGATCGACTCGATGGCACAAATCGGCATGGCAATACCCGTTGGGTTCTTTATAGGTCTGGCCTGATTCTGTCGCCCATTGTTGTTGGCTTCCAATATAGAATTGGTCTCGAACAATACCCTCAAGGTATGAGAGGAATCCGTATGGAACTGCGCCACCTGCGTTACTTCCAGGTGTTGGGGGAAACCCTGAACTTCACCCGTGCTGCCGAACGCCTGCACATTGCCCAGCCGCCGTTGAGCCGGCAGATCCAGCAATTGGAGGATGAATTGGGCGTGGTCCTGCTGGAGCGTGGCCGGCCACTGCGGCTGACCGAAGCCGGGCGGTACTTCTATGAACACGCCAATGTGCTGTTGGAGCAACTGGCCAAGACCTGCGATAACACGCGGCGCATTGGCCTGGGGCAGAAGACCTGGCTGGGCATCGGTTTTGCCCCCTCGACCCTGTATGGCGTACTGCCGGAGCTGATTCGCCGCCTGCGCAGCCATGACGCGCTGGAGCTGGAGCTGGGGCTGGCGGAGATGACCACCCTGCAACAGGTCGAAGCGCTCAAGGCCGGGCGTATCGATGTGGGTTTCGGGCGGATTCGCATTGATGACCCGGCCATCGTCCAGCGCGTGCTGGTAGAGGATCGGCTGGTCGCGGTGTTGCCCGCCGGGCACCCGCTGCTGGGCGCGCCGGTAACGCTCGCGCAACTGGCCGCCGAGCCACTGGTGCTCTACCCCGGCAACCCACGCCCCAGTTATGCCGACCATGTGATCGCACTGTTCGACACCCATGGCTTGGCGATCAAGGTGGCGCAATGGACCAATGAATTGCAGACCGCCATCGGCCTGGTCGGCGCGGGCATGGGCGTGACGCTGGTGCCGGCCTCGGTGCAGATGCTGCATCGGGCCGATATCGGCTATACGCCGATTGTCGAGGCCACGGCGACTTCGCCGATCATTCTCAGCCGGCGGATTAATGACCAGTCGCCGGGACTCAGCCATTGCCTGCAATTGCTTGAAGAGCTGATCTGAAATCTCCCAAACACCAGCTCCCACATTTTGATCTGCAGTGTGTTCAGGCACCGCGCATGCGTCGGGCATCGTTGCGCTGCAAGGTCTGGCTGGGGGACTCGTCGAACAGCTTGCGGTACTCGGCGGAAAACCTTCCCAGGTGGGTAAAGCCCCAGCCCAGGGCGATCTCGGAGATGGTGCGGGTGGCCCCGTGTTCAAGAATTTCCTGGCGCACTGCGCTCAGGCGGTACTTTTTCAAATACGCCATGGGCGACAGGGCGAAGTATTTGCGAAACGCATCGAACAGCTTGAACCGCGATACGCCGGTGGCCGCCTCCAGGTCTTCCAGGTGCAGCGCTTCGCGGGCGTTGGCGTGGATGTACTGGCGGGCGCGGATCAGATAGTGGGGCAATTTGACCCCCAGCACGTCGCGCAATTCTTCGGAGTAGTTGTTCGGCTGGGCCAGGATCAGGCCCTTGATCAGCGAGCTTTCCAGGTCACGGGTGAAGGCGGCCTGGTCATACAGTTCGCTGCTGTGTTCCAGCTCCGCGATGAAGTGCCGCGCCATGCGCCACCACGCCGCCGGTGCACCCTGCACCGCATCCATCACCGACTCAAAGCGCAACGGCGCATCAATCGGGCGCTGCAGCAGGCCCTCCAGGGTTTCGCTCATCGCCGCGCGGGTAATCACCACTTGCAGCTTGCGGCAGTCCCCCGAAATCGCCAGCACCTGGTGCTCATTGGGCGAGATGATCACGCCCTGGTCGCGGTTGGAGCTCAGGCGCTGGCCACCCTTGCTCAACTCCTGCTCGCCCACCAGCGGCAGGCTCAGGCTGTAGCTGCTGAAGTGTTCGGCGTCTTCGATATCAATGGTCACGTCGGTGCCGTATTCGATCACCCCCAGCGTAGTGGCGCGGGACTTGAACACGTTGGCACTGTGGTGGAATCGCAGGCGTTCCGGGGTGGTGGTTTCCAGCCGATGGGCCCCGCAGATGCCGGACATCCAGCTGCGGGCGCCTTCAAGGTCGAAACGTTCAATACGGATATCGCGTGTATGGCTACTCATCAGGTTGCACTCACGGCGGTTGTGGCCAGCGCGCTCTGACGGCGCGTCCGGTGGATCAAGGCAAGTTCTGCGCCACGCCAGGCACTTGCCCACTGGGTGGATAGCAAGCGCCGACTATGTGGATAAGAAGCCGGCTTTTGCGACAAATGCCTGGCAAGACAGTAGCGCATTCCCCTGCGTCGTTGCACCCAAGTGGGTACTTGCTCCCCAACTATGCGGCCCATCTTCCCCGACTAAGCGGATAGCTGGCCGCCCTCCTGCCCGCCTCTAATGGACCACCGATTAGCCACCCAACAAAAAGGTGCCTCCCATGAGTGGTGCAAGAAGCGTCGAGCAGTGGAAAACCTTTATCGAAAGCTGCCTGGATTTTCGCCCGGCAGACGAAGTGTTCCGCATCGCCCGTGACATGTTCACCGAGCCCGAACTGTTCGACCTGGAGATGGAACTGATCTTCGAGAAAAACTGGATCTACGCCTGCCACGAAAGCGAATTGGCCAACAACCATGACTTCGTGACCCTGCGCGCCGGGCGCCAGCCGATGATCATCACCCGCGACGGTGAAGGCCAGCTCAATGCCCTGATCAACGCCTGCCAGCATCGCGGCACCACCTTGACCCGCGTCGGCAAGGGCAATCAGTCCACCTTCACCTGCCCGTTCCACGCCTGGTGCTACAAGAGCGATGGTCGCCTGGTGAAGGTCAAGGCGCCGGGGGAATACCCGGAAAGTTTCGACAAGGCCACCCGCGGCCTGAAGAAGGCGCGCATCGAGAGCTACAAGGGCTTTGTGTTTATCAGCCTCGACGTGCAGGGCATCGACAGCCTGCAAGACTTCCTCGGCGACGCCAAAGTGTTCTTCGACATGATGGTCGCGCAGTCGGCCACCGGTGAGCTGGAAGTGCTGCCCGGCAAGTCGGCCTACACCTACGACGGCAACTGGAAGCTGCAGAACGAAAACGGCCTGGACGGCTACCACGTCAGCACCGTGCACTATAACTACGTGGCCACCGTGCAGCATCGCCAGCAGGTCAACACCGAAAACGGCAGCGCCTCCGGCAGCACCCTGGACTACAGCAAGCTCGGCGCCGGCGATGCCAACACCGATGACGGCTGGTTTGCCTTCAACAACGGCCACAGCGTGTTGTTCAGCGACATGCCCAACCCCAGCGTACGCTCGGGCTACGCCACCATCATGCCGCGCCTGGTGCAAGAGCATGGCCAGGCCAAGGCCGAATGGATGATGCACCGCCTGCGCAACCTGAACGTCTACCCGAGCCTGTTCTTCCTCGACCAGATCAGCTCACAACTGCGCATTATCCGCCCGGTGGCGTGGAACAAGACCGAGATCATCAGCCAGTGCCTGGGGGTCAAGCACGAGTCTGACGCCGACCGCGAGAACCGGATCCGCCAGTTTGAAGACTTCTTCAACGTGTCCGGCATGGGCACCCCGGACGACCTGGTGGAGTTTCGCGAAGCCCAGCGCGGTTTCCAGGGCCGCCTGGAACGCTGGAGCGATATCTCCCGGGGCAGCCATCGCTGGGCAACCGGGCCGACGCCCAACAGCGAAGCCATTGGCATTACACCTGCGATGACCGGCACCGAATTCACCCACGAAGGGCTGTACGTCAACCAGCACCGCAACTGGCAGAAATTCCTGCTGGACGGTCTCGACACCCAAGCCCTGAAACTGCACGAGGTGAAATGATGAGCGCGCAATTGCAGTACCAGATCGAGCAGTTTTTCTACCGTAAATCCGAGCTGTGCGACGCCCAGGACTGGGATGCCTATGTGCAACTGTTCGACCCGCAGAGTGAGTTCCACCTGCCGCAATGGGATTCGGAACACGTCTACACCCGCGACCCCAAGCGCGAGATGTCGCTGATCTACTACGCCAACCGTTCGGGCCTGGAAGACCGGGTATTCCGCCTGCGCACCGGCAAGGCGGCTTCCGCAACGCCGATGCCGCGCACCTTGCACCTGATCAATAACGTGCGGATTAGCGAGCTGGCAGACGGCTGCCTGGAGGTGCGGCTGAACTGGCACACGCTGTTTTATCGGTTGGCGATGTCGGAGCAGTTCTATGGCCACGCCACCTATAGCCTCAAGCCCCATGGCGACAGCTGGCTGATCACGCGCAAGCATGCGCTGCTGCTCAACGACACCATCAACTCGGTGCTGGATTTCTACCACCTCTAACAGTCCCCCCCAACTGTAGGAGCGAGCTTGCTCGCGAAAAACCCAAGGGCGCCGCGGGCATTCAGGATGCCCACGCCATCGTTAACGCTTTTCGCGAGCAAGCTCGCTCCTACAGGTATTACCCAATCCATGGAGAACGGTGGATGAATCACAAAGTGGCCTTCAGTTTTGCCGACGGCAAGACCTTGTTCTTCCCGGTGGGCGCCAACGAGATCCTGCTGGATGCGGCGCTGCGCAACGGGATCAAGATCCCCCTCGATTGCCGCGAAGGTGTCTGCGGCACCTGCCAGGGGCGCTGCGAGTCCGGCGACTACAGCCAGGATTATGTCGACGACGAGGCGCTTTCCAGCCGCGACCTGCAACAACGCAAGATGCTCAGTTGCCAGACCCGGGTGCAATCCGACGCGGCGTTTTACTTCGATTTCGATTCAAGCCTGTGCAATGCGCCAGGGCCGGTGCAGCTCAGCGCCAAGGTGTTCGCGGTGCAACAGGTGTCGGCCAGCACCGCGATTTTGTCGCTGCAGCTTGAGCAGGACCTGGATTTTCTGCCAGGCCAGTACGCCCGGCTGTCGATTCCCGGCTCCGATAGTCAGCGCTCGTACTCCTTTGCCAACCGTCCGGGCAACCGTTTGCAGTTTCTGATCCGCCTGCTGCCGGACGGGGTGATGAGCAATTACATCCGCGAACGCTGCCAAGTCGGCGATGAACTGCGACTGGAGGCCCCCCTGGGCGCGTTTTATCTGCGCCACGTGACCCAGCCGCTGGTACTGGTGGCTGGCGGTACCGGGTTGTCGGCGCTGCTGGGGATGCTGGACGAATTGGCCGAGCGCGGCTGCGAGCAACCGGTGCATCTGTACTACGGCGTGCGTGGCGCTGAAGATTTGTGCGCAGCGCAGCGCATCCAGGCCTATGCCGAATCAATCCCGGGATTTCGCTACACCGAAGTGCTCAGCGACCCATCGCCGCAGTGGACCGGCAAACGTGGCTATCTGACCGAGCATTTCGACATGGCCGAATTGCGGGACAGTTCGGCCGATATGTACGTATGCGGCCCCCCTCCAATGGTCGAATCCATCAAGAACTGGCTGCAAGATCAGGCACTTGATGGCGTTCAGCTGTATTACGAAAAGTTTACCGAGAGTAATATCTGACCCCTCAGCAGTGAGGGGCGGGTCTGGCGTGCAGGATCAACCCTGAAAAAAACAAGTAGAAGGGAATGTTAATGGCGGATGACATGGTTAACCCGGTGGGCCTCAAGCGTGGCCTGAAAAACCGGCATATTCAGCTGATTGCCCTGGGAGGGGCGATTGGTACGGGTTTGTTCCTCGGTTCGGCCGGGGTACTGAAGTCGGCGGGGCCGTCGATGATCCTGGGCTATGCGATAGCCGGGTTCATCGCGTTCCTGATCATGCGCCAGCTGGGCGAGATGATCGTCGAGGAACCGGTCGCCGGCTCCTTCAGCCACTTCGCCCACAAATACTGGGGCGGGTATGCCGGCTTCCTCGCCGGCTGGAACTACTGGGTGCTGTATGTACTGGTGGGCATGGCCGAACTGACAGCCGTGGGCAAGTACATCCAGTTCTGGTGGCCGGAAATACCGACCTGGGTCAGTGCCGTGGTGTTCTTCATTGCGGTGAACCTGATCAACACCCTGAACGTGAAGTTCTTCGGTGAGACCGAGTTCTGGTTCGCGATCATCAAGGTGGTGGCGATCATCGGCATGATCGTGCTCGGCTGCTACCTGCTGTTCAGCGGCACCGGCGGCCCGCAAGCGTCGATCAGCAACCTGTGGGACCACGGCGGCTTCTTCCCCAATGGCGGCATGGGCCTGCTGATGGCCATGGCCTTCATCATGTTCTCGTTCGGTGGCCTGGAGCTGGTAGGTATTACCGCAGCCGAAGCCAGCGAGCCGCGCAAAGTGATCCCCAAGGCGATCAACCAGGTGGTGTACCGGATCCTGATTTTCTACGTCGGCGCACTGACCGTGCTGCTGTCGCTGTACCCATGGGATCAACTGCTGCAAACCCTCGGTGCCTCGGGCGATGCCTACAGCGCCAGCCCGTTCGTGCAGATCTTCTCGCTGATCGGTAACGACACCGCTGCGCACATCCTCAACTTCGTGGTGCTGACCGCCGCGCTGTCGGTGTACAACAGCGGCGTGTATTGCAACAGCCGCATGCTGTTCGGCCTGGCCGAGCAAGGCGACGCGCCCAAGGCGCTGATGAAACTCAACAAGCAAGGCGTGCCACTGCGTGCCCTGGGCATTTCGGCCCTGGTGACGCTGCTGTGCGTGGTGATCAACTACGTGGCGCCCAAGGATGCCCTGGTGCTGTTGTTTGCGCTGGTGGTTGCCTCGCTGATGATCAACTGGGCGCTGATCAGCCTGACCCACATCAAGTTCCGCAAAGCCATGGGCGAACAAGGCGTGGTGCCGTCGTTCAAGACCTTCTGGTTCCCGTTCAGCAACTACCTGTGCCTGGCGTTCATGCTGGTGATCGTGGGCGTGATGCTGGCGATTCCGGACATGCGCCCGTCGGTGTATGCGATGCCGGTGTGGGTGGGGATTCTGTTTGCGGCGTATTGGTTGCGGTCGAGAAAGGCCAAGGCCTTGGCCGTCGCGCAATAACCTGGTAGGAGCTGGCTTGTGTGGGAGCTGGCTTGCCTGCGATGCAGGCGGCTCGGTCTAACTGAACGACCGAGCCGCCTGCATCGCGGGCAAGCCCGGCTCCCACATGAACAGGGCCACAACAGGAATACACGACCAACAAAAAGCCCCGGTACTCGATGAGTGCCGGGGCTTTTTGTTGGGTTTCAATCAGAGCGTTGAACGCACTCGCCACAGCTCGGGGAACAGCACGGTGTCGAGCATCTTGCGCAGGTAGCCCACGCCCTCGGTGCCGCCGGTACCCGGCTGGAAGCCGATGATCCGCTCCACCGTGGTCACATGGCGGAAGCGCCATTGGCGGAACGAGTCTTCCAGGTCGATAAACTTCTCGGCCAACTGGTACAGGTCCCAGTACCGGTTCGGATCGCGATACACCTCGCGCCACGCTGCTTCCACGGATTCGTCATGCACCGTGGGCGCCGTCGGGTCGCGTTGCGCGCGTTGCGGGTCAATCGCCAGGCCCGCCTTGATCATCAGGTTGATCGCCTCGTCATACAGCGACGGCGTGGCAATCGCCACTTGCAGTTCCTTCAGCAGCTCTGGGCGATGCGCATGAGGCCGCAACAGTGCCGCGCTTTTATTGCCGAGGATGAACTCGATTTCCCGGTACTGGAACGACTGGAAGCCCGACGACTGCCCCAGGTACGGGCGGATCGCCTTGTACTCCGACGGCGTCATGGTCGCCAGCACCGCCCAGGCGTGTACCAGTTGGTCGAAGATCCGCGACACCCGCGCCAGCATCTTGAACGCCGGCGCCAACTCACCCAGGCGCACGTGTTCACGGGCAGCCTTGAGCTCGTGCAGCATCAGCTTCATCCACAGCTCGGAAGTCTGGTGCTGGATGATAAACAGCATTTCATTGTGGTCCGGCGACAGCGGGTGCTGGGCCGTGAGCACTTTGCCCAGGTCCAGGTAATCGCCGTAGCTCATCGACTCGGAAAAATTCAGCTCAGCGTTATGCCATTCTTCCGGCGGCTGGTAATCAGGGGAAAAAGGACACTGGCTCATCGCGTGGGCTCCTTGAGCGGGCGCAGGATTGCTCGTACCGGGCTGGCATCGAGGTTGGCAAAACGCAGCGGCAGGGCGATCAACTCGTAGTCGCCCTGCGGCACGTCGTCGAGGACGATGCCTTCGAGAATCGCCATGCCATGACGGGCGACGGCGTTGTGGGCGTCCATGGTCTTGGACTGTTGCGGGTCCAGGGACGGGGTGTCGATGCCGATCAGGCGCACGCCGAGGCTGGCCAGCAGCTCGACGGTTTCCTTGGCGACAGCGGTGAAGTTCGAATCCCAGCTCGTCAGCGGCGCCTGTTGATAAGTACGCAGCAGAACCCGCTCCGGCAGGTTGTCCAGGCGGCCTTGCAACTGCTCCGGTTGCACCAGCGCGCCGCTGTCCAGGCAATACAGCACCCGACACGGGCCCATATACACGTCCAGCGACACTTCGCCGATAGGCGCGCCGTCGGCGCTGTAGTGCAGCGGCGCATCGACGTGGGCGCCGGTGTGGGGCGACAGGGTGATGCGCCCGACATTCACCGGGCATTCGGGGCCGAACTGCCAGACGCGCTCTTCCTGGAATGGCGTATCGCCCGGCCAGGTCGGGGTGGCGGTGCTCAAGGGCGGGCTGATGTCCCACCACGTTTTTATTGGATTCATACGAGGCTCTCGGTTGTTTCTAAAGTGAATGATACGAGGGCCAGCGGTAAATATTCTTGCGATTTCCAGCGCCCGGCAGGATTTCTTTCGCACTTACTGCGAAGAAACATCCGATTATTGAACGGATCCATCAGCCGCCGCAGATCAAATGTGGGAGCGGGCTTGCCCTAATGCCAGTCAGTTAAGCGGATTCTGATTTCTGTAGGAGCGAGGGGGACGCCTAGTTCTTGCTCGCGAAGGACGTCAACAATAACGCGTGTTTGCTAGGTAAACGCGGCGCTCTCAAGTTCTTCGCGAGCAAGCTCGCTCCTACAGGGGGGCTGTGCAGGTTTTAAGATCGTATTCCAATGCGCTTCTGGGCATCCCGATGTCGAGTTCAGACCACTGGCATTCGCCCCGGCGCTATAGGGTTCACCTTTCCCTTTCCTGCCTTGGAGCCATCATGTCCCAGCCAATCACCGTATTGCGCGATACCCACCCCCTGCCGGTGCTGGACGCCTGTAAATGGGAAAAGCTCGAAGGTGACCCGCACACCGTCAACCTCAACGCCTACACCAGCGAAGACGGCAGCAAGATCATGGGCACCTGGATCTGCACCCCCGGCAAATGGCGGGTGGAATATGTGAAGTGGGAATACTGCCACTTTCAGGAAGGCTACTGCGTGATCACCCCGGACGGCCTGGCGCCGATCCATCTGCGGGCTGGGGATATCTTTGTGGTAGAGCCCGGCATGACGGGCACGTGGGAAGTGGTCGAGACGGTGCGTAAGTATTTCGTGTTTGCCTGACCACGAAAAAACCGGGAACCCGCCCGACGCGGGTTCCCGGAAAATACCTTACTGGGGTTTGCGATAGCTGTTGATGATCGCCGAGAAGTCCTTGCCCCCGTCCCCGCGCTGGCTCATCGATTGATACAACTGCTGCGCCACCGCGCCCAGGATCACTGGCTGGTGCGCCTGGCGTGCGGCTTCAGTCGCCAGGCCCAAATCCTTGAGCATCAGGTCGGCACCAAACCCGCCGGTATACCCCCGGGAGGCCGGCGCGGTTTCGATCACCCCCGGCCATGGGTTGTAGGTGTCGGAACTCCAGCAGCGCCCGGTGGAGCTGTTGATGATGCCGGCCAGCACTTGCGTGTCGATACCCAGGGCATCGCCCAGGGCCATGGCCTCGCTGACGCCAACCATGCTGATCCCCAACAGCAGGTTGTTACAGATCTTGGCGATCTGCCCGGTGCCCACATCACCGCAATGCACGATGTTGCGACCCATCTGCGCCAGCACCGGCTGCAGGGTGGCGAACAGTTCCGGGTTGGCGCCGACCATAAAGGTCAATGTCCCGGCCTGGGCGCCACCGGTGCCGCCGGAGACCGGTGCATCGGCCATCGCCACGCCGTGTTTGGCTGCCGCAGCCGCTACGTCACGCGCGGTTTGCGGGTCGATGGTGCTGCAATCCACCGCAGGCACGCCCTTGCCGATACCGGCGAGCACGCCGTCTTCATTCAGCCAGACGCTGCGCACATGGGCCGCGGCCGGCAGCATGGTCAACACCAGCTCGGCGCCCTGGGCTGCATCCCGCGGCGACGCGCTGATAGTGCCGCCCAGCGCGGCCAGTTCGTTGAGCACCGTCTGGTTCAGGTCGAACAGGTTCAGCGCGTGGCCGGCCTTGATCAGGTTGCGGGCCATGGGCGCGCCCATGTTGCCCAGGCCGATAAATGCAATCTTCATGGTCGTCTCCTTGATCAACGCAGGTTGATGGTGGTGTTGACGCCATCATTGACACTGCTGTCGTCGAACCAGCGGCTGGTGACGGTTTTGGTCTGGGTGTAGAACTGCACCACTTGCTTGCCGTACGGGCCCAGGTCGCCGAGTTTCGAACCACGGGAACCGGTGAAGCTGAAGATCGGGACCGGCACCGGGATCGGGATGTTAATGCCCACCTGGCCGACGTCGATTTCGCTCTGGAATTTGCGCGCCGCCGCACCGCTCTGGGTGAACAGGCCGGTGCCGTTGCCGAACGGGTTGGCGTTGACCAGGGCGATGGCTTCGTCGAGGGTGTCGACTTCCAAAACCACCAGCACCGGGCCGAAGATTTCCTGGGTGTAGATCTGCATGTCGGTGGTCACGCCCGAGAACAGGGTCGGGCCGACGAAGTTACCTTGCTCGAAGCCCGGCACCTGGATACCGCGCCCGTCCAGCTCCAGCTTGGCGCCTTCTTTCACGCCGCTTTCGATCAGGTCGAGGATACGTGCCTTGGCGCGTTTGGAAATCACTGGGCCAACGTCCGTTCCGGCTTCGCTGCCGGCGTTCACTTTGAGTTTCTGCGCCAGGGCCTTGAGGTCCGGCAGCCATTGCTTGGCGGCGCCCACCAGCACCACCACCGAAGTGGCCATGCAGCGTTGACCGGCAGCACCGAAACCGGCGCCGACCAGGGCATTGAGGGTTTGTTCGCGGTTGGCGTCCGGCAGGACCACGGCGTGGTTCTTCGCGCCCATCATCGACTGCACGCGCTTGCCGTGTTTGCCCGCCAGGTCGTAGACGTGGGTGCCGACGGCGGTCGAGCCAACGAAGGACACGGCCTTGATATCTTTGTGGGTGCAGAGTGCGTCCACCACATCCTTGCCACCATGGACCACGTTCAGCACGCCCGCTGGCACGCCAGCCTCCAGCGCCAGCTCCACCAGCATCAGGGTCGACAGTGGATCCTGCTCCGAAGGCTTGAGCACGAAGGTGTTACCGCAGGCGATGGCCATCGGGAACATCCACAACGGGATCATTGCCGGGAAGTTGAACGGGGTGATGCCAGCGCACACGCCGATCGGTTGGCGCAGGGTGTAGGTGTCGACACCACCGGCCACGTTCTCGGCAAATTCGCCCATTTGCAGGGTGCCGATGGAACAGGCGTGCTCGACCACTTCCAGGCCACGGAAAATATCGCCTTCAGCGTCGGCAATGGTCTTGCCCTGCTCGGCGCTGAGCACTGCGGCAATGCGCTTGGAGTGCTCACGGATCAGGGCCTGTAGCTTGAGCATGATGCGCATGCGCGCGCCGATAGGCGTCAGCTTCCAGGTCTGGAAGGCGCGCTGGGCGGCGTCGATGGCAGCGTTGACTTCATCGGCCGTGGCAAAGGGCACACGGGCCAGGACTTGCTGGGTCGCCGGGTTGACGATGTCTTGCCACTCGGTGGTCTTGGACTCGACCCATTCACCGTTGATCAACAGTTTGGCCTGTTTCACGGTGGTATCGGCAGACGTAAGCGATGCGTTCATTGTGGTCTCCAGATCTTGTAGTTATGCAGAGAGCCAAGGCGTGAAGCGCCTTGAGGATGAGGCGTTCGGACGATTTTTGGAGTATAGATGTGCAAACATCCAATAAGAACCCACATAAAAGCCGGTCCAACATGCAAAAAAACATCACATCCTTGGGGTCGCTGAACTGGGATGACCTGAAGTTTTTCCTCGAAGTGGCGCGCACCCGCAAGGCCAGCGTCGCCGCCAAGCGCCTGGCAGTGGACTACACCACCGTGTCGCGGCGCATCAGTTCCTTGGAAGGATCCCTGGGCACCCTGTTGTTCGAAAAATCCCGCACCAGCGGCTTTGTCCTGACCAACGAAGGCCAGCGTTTGCTGGGTTACGCCGAGTCCATCGAAAGCACCCTGCACATGGCCTGCGAACAAGTGTCCGGCTCTGGTGTGGCGCTGTCCGGGCATGTGCGCATGGGCTGCACCGAGGGCTTCGGCAGTTTCTTCGTCACCCCGCAACTGAGCCACTTCGTCGACACCTACCCGGCGATCTCGGTGGATATCCTGCCCCTGCCCCACTTCATCAGCCTGTCCAAGCGCGAAGCCGACATCGTCATCGCCCTGGAACGCCCGGAACACGGCCCCTACGTGTGCTGCAAATTGTGCGACTACAAACTGCAGCTGTACGCGACCCAGGACTACCTCGACCAACACCCCCCCATCCGCCGCCCCGCCGACCTGACCGAGCATCCGTTTATCAGCTATGTGGATGACCTGGCGTTCAGCTCGGAGCTGCTGTACCTGGCCAATGTGATCCCGGGCGCCAGCGCCAGCCTGCGCAGCACCAGCGTGATCGCGCAGTACGTGGCCGCGCAGCAGGGGCGTTCACTGGCGATATTGCCGTGCTTCTTGGCCGCGCAGGATCCGCGGTTGCTGCCGGTGTTGGGGGAGGAGATCACTATTACGCGGCAGTTCTGGATGTATTGCCGGGAGGACTTGCGCAAGTTGAAGCGGATTACGCTGTTGTGGGATTACATCCGCGAGGTGACGGAACAGAACCAGGAGTTGTTGATGGGACAAACGCGGACGATGGTGTTTGCCCAATAGCCGCCAGAACGCTGAACCAACTATGGGGCGAGCAAGCCCGCTCCCACAGTTGAACGTATTTCAAATTTAGACCGAGCTGTTGGCTCAGTCGGCGATCACCACAATCGATACCCGGCGGTTTTCGGTACGCCCCGCCACTGTGGTGTTGGGCGCTACCGGCTCGCTGCTGCCCAGGCCGCGCAGTTGCACATTTTCTTCCTTCATACCCACGGCGACCAAGACCTTGCCAACGCTTTTCGCCCGGCGCAGGGACAGTTGCTGGTTGTAGGACTCCTTGCCCGAGGCATCAGTGTGGCCGTCTACGCGCACGCGTTCGATGCCTACGCCAGAGAGGGCCTTGCCGATGCGTTCGACGATTTCAGTGCTGGGCTTGTTGAGTTTTTCGACGTCGCTGCCAAACAGCACTTTACCCGACAGGCCAAATGCCCAGCCTTCGTCAGTCAGTTCGAAGCCTTGTTGCTTGAGCACCGCCACTTGTGCGGGTGTCAGGCCTTTGGGCGGGGCGGTCTGGCAGCCGCTCAGCGCCAGCAGGGCGATAAACAAGGTGATAAAGAGAACGCGTGTGTTAGCAAACAAGGGATCAACTCCTGTGTTGAACATTGGCGACAGAGTGCTCCGACTCCGCCGTGTGCTGGCCACCCTGGGAAAGGCGTTTGGCCTGGTACATTGCCGCATCTGCGGCATTGAGCAGGGCGCCGGGAGTGGCGCCATGATCGGGATAAACGGCGATGCCGATACTGAGTGAGGTCAACACTTGGGTGTTGCCCGGCAGCGGAATGGGTTGGTCCATGCTGGCGATGATTTTGTCGGCGATGCGCTGGGCATCTTCGAGCTTGTGCAGGGGTGAGAGCAGGATGGCGAATTCGTCACCGCCCAGGCGTGCCACCAGGTCACTTTCGCGCAGTTGCGCACGCACCCGCGCGGCCACCGCCACCAGCACCACGTCGCCAGCGGCGTGGCCAAAGCTGTCATTGATGTCTTTGAAACGGTCGCTGTCGAGAAACAGCACCGCCACCCGCTCGTTGAGTTTGGCCGCACTGCGCAACGCGCGAATCAGCCTGCCCTCGAAGAACGCGCGGTTGGGCAGCCCGGTCAGGCTGTCATGGCTGGCCTGGTGAGCGAGGGTTTCGTTCTCGCTTTGCAGGTGGGTTTGCCAGGCTTCCAGTTCGTCGAGCAGGGCATTGAAGTCATTGCCCAGGCTGTCGAGTTCGGCAATCTGCGCCGGCGGCACACGCCGGTCGAAAGCCCGTTCGCTGCGCGCGGCGTGGGCCACATCGGCCAGGCGGTGCAGTGGGCCGGTGATGCCGCGCAACATGCGTCGCGCCAGGTAGATCGCCACCCAGCCGCTGAGGGCCGTGCAGACGATGATCCCGGCCAGGCCACTGAGCAAAAAGCGCAACAGACTACCGCCGTGGCCACTCAACTCGACGGTGCCGATTTTTTTGCCATCGCGCAGGATCGGTTGGCTGATGGGTTCTTCAAGCAGCGAATGGGCCAGCTCCAGCTCCACCTTGGACAGCACCCCTGTTTCCGGGCGCACCCAGTGCGCCAGGGTGACGCCGTTCACATCCAACACCCGGGC
Organism: Pseudomonas sp. 25 R 14; assembly: GCF_900004755.1. NCBI lineage: Bacteria > Pseudomonadati > Pseudomonadota > Gammaproteobacteria > Pseudomonadales > Pseudomonadaceae > Pseudomonas > Pseudomonas sp. 25 R 14. Next base: position 141,832 of record NZ_CVTS01000036.1, read on the forward strand.
TTCGGCCACTTCTTCGGTGGAGGCGATCATCGCCAGGGCCTCGGTGGCCACTACGCGGTCGTTGAACACCACTGCCGCTTCCACGGTGTAGTTGATGGAGCGCGCGATCAGGTGCAGGTTGTGATCGGCGTAGACCCGCAGGGCCAGCACACCGAGCAGGGTCAGGGACACACTGGCCATGCCCACTGCCAGCAACGCCACACTCAGGTGCCCGCGACCAAGGACCGAGCGTAATGTGGGCCGGGTTGTGGCGGTGCGCAGCCTCATGGTTCCGGCGCTCGGCGACGGGACAATTGCAGGACGCTGGGATGAATGCGCACACCGCTGCGGGCCACGGAGTCGAGGTTGACCTCGAACGATACCTGCTCATCGCTCACCCGCAGGCAGAACAGGCTGCCTACGGTGCATTGGTCGCCGCCTTCGCTGATGCTCAGCACCGGATGACCGATCAGCGCGGAGAACAGGCGGCTGCGCTCCTCAGGGGCGAGCTTGCCGATATACAACGCGTCGCAGGCATTGACGATGGCAGGGTTATCCGCCAGCAGACGCTGGACCACCACCGGCCGGCCGGTGGCCTGGGTGGTGCCCTTGACCAGGTCATCGGTGTATTGGGTCGGGCCAACGATGCACAAGCGCAGTTGGGCGGGCTCCACCGGCCAGCGGGCGTAGCTGAGAATCCCCAGTACCACTTGGGTCACTGCCTGGGCTCGCTGGTCGGCCGCACTGGCAGTGGACACCTGGGCAAAAGCCAAAGGCGTGACAAAGCACAGAACGGCCAACAGCAGCATTCGTCTCCAGCTCCAACTACGCTCTGCGGGCGAGACAGCCACGTTCATGCAGCGATTCTCTTTGATCTTCTCGGGATGATGCCGCAACGATAGCATATTGGCGGAAACCCCAGCGAGGCGGGGCCTAGGTAGATTCCGCCATTTATTAAGAAAAAACCTACACAGCGGTCAGGTTTTTCCCACCCCATTACGCACCCAGCTCCAACATCAGCCCACTCAAACGTTTCACCTTGCGCCGTACTGCTTCCTCGAAAACCCCGCCACGGGTTTCGATCAAACTGAAGCGATCCTTGGCCCGGGTGATGCCGGTATAGATCAACTCCTTGGTCAACACCGGATTCAACGCATCCGGCAGGATCAGGGCCGTGTGGGCGAACTCCGAGCCCTGGGACTTGTGCACGGTCATGGCGTAGACGGTTTCCACGTCATTGAGCCGGCTCGGCAGGACAAAACGCACCCCGCCCTGGCCATCGTTGCGCGGGAAAGCCACACGCAGTACCTGCGGACCGCCGTCGCTTTCGGGCAATTTCAAGGCGATACCAATGTCGCCGTTCATCAAGCCCAGGCCGTAGTCGTTGCGGGTCATCAGCACCGGACGGCCTTCGTACCATTGCTGGTCGCTGTCGATCAGCCGGGCCTTGAGCAACGCGGCGGTGATGCGCTGGTTGAGGCCTTCCACACCCCAGGGCCCCTTACGGACCGCGCACAGCAGTTGGAAGGCATCGAAGGCTTGTAACAACTGGCGCGCCCAGTCGGTCCAGCGCGGGTCGTCGCGGGGTGTCTCGGCCGCTGGGCGCGAGGTGCGCAACAGGTTCAGGTAATAACGATAGCCGTGGGCATCGGCGCCCTGCCCGTCCAGCACCAGGCGCTCCAGGGCACGGTCATGCTCGCCCTTGAGACTCAGGCGAAACAGGTCATGGCTGCCGGCGTCCAGCAGTTGGCGGGCCTGTTCGGGATTCTGCTGGTTGACCCAGCGTGCCAACTGACCGATGCCACTGCCTTCGCCGAAACGTCGGGAGTAGCGCAGCATGACCACTTGTTGTGCCAGGGGATGACTGGCGTCGAGGTCTTCCTGCAGGCCGCTGCCCGCCAAGCTTTCACCGCTGACGTGTTCCAGCCATTGCCGGGTGTGGGGGCTGTACCAGCCAGCCTCGGCATCCCGGCACAAGTCGCCGAGCACCGCGCCGGCTTCCACCGAGGCCAATTGGTCCTTGTCCCCCAGCAGCACCAGCCGCGCATGGGGTGGCAAGGCGTCCAGCAGGTTGGCCATCATTTCCAGGTCGATCATCGAGGCTTCATCGACCACCAGCACATCCAGCGGCAACAAGTTGCCCGCGTGATGGCGAAAATGCCGGGTGCCGGGACGGCTGCCCAGCAGGCGATGCACGGTGGTGACCTCGGTGGGGATTTTTTCGCGCACCGCGTCAGACACTTGCAGCGAACGCACTTGCTGGCTGATGGATTCGGTCAGGCGTGCCGCCGCCTTGCCGGTAGGCGCCGCGAGACGAATGCGCAGCGCCGTGCCCTGCTCCACTGCCGGCGCTTGCAACAATGCCAGCAGGCGCACCACGGTGGTGGTCTTGCCGGTGCCGGGACCGCCGGTGACGATGCTGAACGCGCCGCGCGTGGCGAGGGCACAGGCGAGTTTCTGCCAATCGACCACACCCTCCGGCGGCGCCTGGTCGAACAGGCCATTCAAGCGTTGAGGCAAGTCGGCCAAAATGGCTTCCTGGGTAGCCAGGCGCTGGCGCAGTGCGCTGTCGATGCGCCGCTCATAGGTCCAGTAGCGTCGCAGATACAGGCGCTTGCCCGACAACACCAGCGGCCGGCTTTGCGCTGCCGCGCTGCCATCGACGGCCAGCGCCACCAGCGGGCTCGCCGCCAGGGCGTGGCACCAATGGGCGCCTTCCTGGCCATCAAGCAGTTGCGAGGGCAGCAGCATCACGCCGCTCTGCACGTCACCTTCCGGCGGCAGCGACAGGGCGAAATCCGGGGCACTCAAGGTTTCGAACAAGTCCAGGCACACGTGACCGTGGCCCAGTTGGTGACTGGTCAGGGCCGCAGCCAGCAGCACCAGGGGATCGGCCTGTGGGTCGAGTTCGTGGAGAAAGCCCACGAACGCCTTGTCCAGCGCCCGCAACCAGCCACGCTCGACCCAGCGCGCAAGCAGGTGCATCAGGTCGTCAGCGCGGTCCAGCGGTGCCAGTGCCTCCAACGGCATAGTCGAGAGGCTCATAGCAGGACTCCTTGTTCCCAAGCCGGTTCGACCTTGGGTGGTGGCGGTTTGCCCTGGAACAGCAGGTCCAGGCGCTCGATCAGTTCCCGTGGTGGCCGGGTGAAATACGCGCCCTGGCTCACCGCCTGGGTGCCGCGCAGGAACAGGTAGAGCGCGCCGCCCACATGCCGCTCGTAGTCGTAATCGGGCAGGCGTGCCTTGAGCTGGCGATGCAGGGCCAGCAAGTAGAGGACGTATTGCAGATCATAACGATGGTCAAGAATCGACTGTTCCATGGCCTCGCGGGTGTAGGCCGCATCGTCGGCGCCGAGCCAGTTGGATTTGTAGTCGGCCACGTAATAGCGGCCGTCGTGTTCGAAGGTCAGGTCGATAAACCCCTTGAACATGCCATTGAGCAACACCGGTTCGGCGGCCACCCGCGACACGCCGTCGTGGGTGTATTGGCAGACCAGTAGGTCGAGGGCGAGCACGTCGACTTTGTGGCTGGCGAACCAGAACTCCATTTCGATCTGATAGTGCTGCAAGTCACCCAGGGTCACCGATGCCTGCCCATGACCCAGGCCCAGCGGCGCTTGCAGCAGGTGCCCGAGCCAGCCACTGAGGGTGCCGATCCAGCCTTCCCAACCGCGTCGGTTGCAGCGCCGGGCGACCGCATCTTCGATGGCTTCGGGCGTGACGTTGAAGCCCTCGTTACCGGCCCATTCCAGCAGCCCATGGAGAAAGGTCCCGGGGTTGGGACCGCGTGGGAAACGGTGGATGTCACCGCCAGACGCGGCGACTTCCCGTGGTGCATCCGGGTCCAGGCGTTCGTCGTCGAACAGCTTCTGCGCTTGTGGGCTTTCCGGGGCCTCCAGGCTGGCGGCGCTCATGCTTTCGCCAATGCGCAGGGCGCTGTAGGAGGCAATCCACCAGTTTTCCGCCGCCTTGCGCTTGGGTAGCAGCGGCGCAAGCAAGGTCGCTTCATTGCGCGGTGGCTGGTAGGTGCTGGTGTCGGCGTCTGGCATTTGCCCATAGGCAATCGCCGCGCAGCCGTCCTGCAAGTCCATCAGCCAGCGAGCCAGGGCTGCGGACTCACCCAGGGGCGCGCCGCCGCCCAGCAGATAGCCCAGGGCCGAGAGGTGCAAGACCGAACTGTTATTGTTGCCGCGCTTGAGGTCGGCCACGCCGAGCCAACAGGCGTGTTTGGCCCGGGTCAAGGCCACGTAGAACAAGCGCAGGTCTTCGGCCAGGCGCTCGTCATCGGCCTGGGCGATCAGTTCGGCGGTGGGTTTGAGGCTGACCTGGGGCTTGCCGTGGGCATCGTGGTAGTGCAGCGGCAAGCGGCTGCCGTCGACGGGCTTGGCCGAGCAGATAAACGGCAGGAACACCAGGTCGTATTCCAGGCCCTTGGATTTGTGGATGGTCACCACCTTGACCAGTTGCTCATCACTTTCCAGGCGCAGGATCTGCTCTTCACCGGCCTGGCCCGAGAGTGCCAGGTGTTCGGCCAGATGACGAATCAGTGCTTGTTCACCGTCCAGTTCAGCAGCCGCTTGTTGCAGTAATTCGCACAGGTGCAACAGGTTGGTCAGCACGCGCTCGCCATCGCTGCGGGCGATCAGGGTTTGCGGCAATTTGAAGTCATGCAGCAGGCGCCGCAGCATTGGCAGCACGCCTTGGGTCCGCCAGACCACGCGGTAGTCGCGAAACTGCATGACCCGCTGTTCCCAGGCCAATTCGTCCTGGTTCAGTTGCTCCAGTTCCGCCAGCGACAGGTTGAGGGTGACGCAGGCCAGCGCGGCACGCAGCGGGCGCTCGACATCGGGTTCGGCACAGGCCTTGAGCCAGGCGAGCAGGTCGTGGGCTTCCTGGGAGGCGAATACCGAATCCTTGTCCGACAGATACACACTGCGCACGCCACGCGCGGCCAGTTCACCGCGCACGGCCTGGGCTTCCTTGCCGTCACGCACAAGGATGGCGATGTTCGACGGCTGCACCGGGGTGAAGTCCGCATCCTTGATAAACCCTGCACTGCCCTGCTGGCCGCCATTGAGCAACGCGACGATCTGGCTGGCACACGCGCCGGCCAGTTGTTGGCGATAGAGCACATTGGAGATCGGCTGGTCGGTGGGCAGGTGCCAGATATTCAGGGCGGGCAGTGTGTGGCCATCAACCTGCAATTGTTCCTTGCGGCCTTGGGACGATACCGGCTGGAACGGCACCGGGTTCTCGCCGTCTGGCTCGCGGAACAGAAACGCCCCACGTCCGGTTTCCGCACGCTCGAACACATGGTTGACCGCCTCGACCATGGCATGGCTGGAACGAAAGTTGGTGCCCAGGGTGTGCAGGCGCCCGGTCGTGGCCTGGCGCGCGCGCAGGTAGGTGTAGATATCAGCGCCGCGAAAGGCGTAGATCGCCTGCTTGGGGTCGCCGATCAGAAACAGCCCGCTGTGTGGGTTGTTGTCTTCGATGCGGTAGATGCTTTCGAAAATCCGGTACTGCACTGGGTCGGTGTCCTGGAATTCATCGATCAGGGCCACCGGGAATTGCTCGCGGATCACGCTGGCCAAGCGCTCGCCGCCCTCGGTTTGCAGCGCGGCGTCCAGACGAATGAGCATGTCGTCGAAGCCCATCTCGGCCCGCCGGCGCTTCTCATCCTCAAAACGTTTACCCACCCACGCGGCCGCGTGTTGCAACACGGCGGCGTCGGGTGTTGGCAGGGCGTCGAGGCTGGCTTTGAGCCCCGCCATGGCCTCGATACCTGGATGATGGGGCGCGTCGCCCTTCCAGGCTTCGGCCATGCCGTCGGGCGTCAGGCGGGTGAAGCCGGTGCCGATATCCAGTTGCTCCAGGGTTTCGTCGGCGGCCCAGGCGCTGATTTTCTCGAACCACGGTTCAAAATAACGGGCCTGCATTTTACGGCCATCGACAGCCTTGGCGGCGACGGCTTGCAAACAGATCTCGCGCAGCTCGGCGGCCCATTGTTGCCAAGGGGCCTTGATCGCCACCAGGGCCTCACGGCGTTCGTGCAGGCAGGCCTCGATCAGTTCGGCCGGCTCGCGCGGGTCGTCACTGGGGCGCTCACTGCCAAACAGCGCACGCACCCGGGGCATCAGCGCCGCCGGGCCGCCCCAGTTGCTGCGGACCCAGTTCAGGGCATCGCCGTGCATCGGGTAGCAGAACAGGCGCCAATAATCGCGCAGCACTTCGCCGAGCAGGTCACTGTGGTCGGTTTCCAGGGTCTGGGTAAACAGGCTGCCACTGTCGAAGGCGTGCTCGCGCAGCATGCGCTGGCACCAACTGTGGATGGTCGAGACGGCGGCTTCGTCCATCCATTGCGCGGCGATGTCGAGTCGGTTGGCGCAGGCGGGCCATTGGTCGGTGCTGTACTGATCGCGCAGTTCGGCGATCAGCGCATCGGGCTGCTGGATTTCATCCCGAAAGTAGCGTGCGGCCTCCGCAAGACGGGTGCGGATGCGTTCGCGCAGTTCTTTGGTCGCGGCATCGGTGAACGTTACGACGAGAATTTGCGGCGGCAGTAATTCGCGGCCAAAACCGGCTTCGTCGCCACCATGACCCAGGACCAGGCGCAGGTACAACGCCGAGATGGTGAAGGTCTTGCCTGTGCCGGCGCTGGCTTCAATCAGTTGGCTGCCGTGCAGCGGAAAGGCCAGGGCCAGGGGTTTGGTGGCGCTCATCAGTGAGCCTCCTGGCTGGTCAGTGATCGCCAGGGAGCGGTGATCAGTGGACGGTACAAGGTTTCACACCAGCCTTCGAAATCCTCGCTGGCAATCAGGGCCGCATAGTCGGGAAATTGCCGGGTGAGTGCAGGGCTTTCGCGGCGCTCGCCATCGTGGGTGATGCCATCGCCTTCGTAGGTTTTAAGGGCGGCAGCCTGGGCTTTGTCCGGGTCAGTTTGGCCGAGCCAGGCAAACGCGGTTTTGACTGCCACCGGTAGTGGCTCGCTCATGCCAGCCTGCCAGGCCAGGAGCAGGTTACCGAGGATGTCCTGGGCCGTATTTTGCTGCAGAGGGGCCAGCAAGAGGGTGTCATCACTGGCCACCAGGCCGGTGCTCAAGGGCAAGCCACACGCACAGGCCACCAGGTGATTGACCCATGGGCGGATCAGGCGATGCCATTTGCGGGTCTTGATCGAGCCGATGCTGTTGGGGATGGTGGTCACGCTGAGCAAACCGCCATCACTGCGGCCGTGCAAGCCGCTGATCCAGCCATCGAGTTCAATACCCTGGTGCGTGAAGCTGACAGGTTCTGCCGTGTTGTGGGGCACAGGCCAAAGCGCCAGGAGTTGCTGGTAGCGCTGCAGCAAGTCAGGCAAGGGCTCGATCAGTTCATTACGCAGGCATTCGCCGAAACCCACCATGGGCAACAGGCCACTGCCTTGAAGACGTTGCGCCTGGGCCTCCAGGGCTTGCTCCAGATGGTCCGGGTCGGTCAACGCGGCAGCGAGCAGGCTGTCACTCAAGGTGTAGCGCTGCAAGGCATCGAGGACAAAAGGCTCTTCATCGGCCAGGGGTACTTCGGCCGCTTCGAAAAACACCTTGAGGCGCTGGCTGAAGAAATGCCTGACGGGGTTGCGCAGGAAGTCTTGCAACTGCCCCAGGCTCAGGGGGTCTTCCTGGAGGTAGGGTGCCAGGCGGGTTACTTCGCCGGGCTCGCCTTGGGCTTCATGTAACAGCTGCCATTCGCGGGCGTAGCTGAACAGTGGATCACCCTCGTGGAAATAGCGCGCACTGAAGGGTTGCAGCGGATGTTCCTGGGTCATTGCCTCCAGCAGCGGCGGCTCCTGGGCATGTTGCCAGCCGCTGGCCAGGTGGTCGCGCAACTGGCCGATCAGCACAGAGGCTGGGCGCTCGCTGTTGTCGCGGATACTGCGCCCCACCCAGCTGATGTAGAGCTGGTCGCGCGCCGAGAGCAGGGCTTCAAGCAATAGATAACGGTCATCTTCGCGGCGAGAACGGTCGCCGGGGCGGTAGTCGCTGCCCATCAGGTCGAAATCCAGCGGCGGTTGGGCGCGAGGATAGTCGCCATCATTCATGCCTAGCAGGCACACCAGCTTGAACGGAATCGCACGCATCGGCATCAGGGTGCAGAAGTTCACGGCACCCGCGAGGAAGCGCTGGGACAGGCGGCCCTGGTCGAGGCCGGCAAGCCAGGCCTCACGAACGACGGTCAATGGTAATTCGTCATACAGGCCGACGGACTCGCAGGTTTCCAGCCAGTCTTCGCGCAGTTGCTCCAACTGGCCCAGCAGATAGTCATCGTGTTCATTGCTGGGCAGGAAGAAGCGCTGCATCAGGTCTTGCAGGCGTACGCCCCAGGCTTGCGGTGTCGCCGGTTGTGACAGGGCTTGGTGGGCATCGTGCAGTGCGTCAAGCAAGGCGACCAGTGGGCCGATCAGCGCGGCGTCGAGGCCGCCGATTTCGTCATAGGGCTCAATGCCAGCGCAGGCTGCGCCGCTGCCGACGGCGTAGCCCAGCAGCATGCGGCGCAGGCCGAAACGCCAGCTGTTCTGCTCCAGTTCAGTGGGCAGGCCAAGGCCTGCGCGTTGTTCGGCATTAAGGCCCCAGCGGATGCCGGCGCCTTCTATCCAACGGTGCAGGGTGGGCAGGTCGCGCTCCAGGATGGCGAAACGTTCGCGCAGGGCGGGAACGTCCAGCAAGTCGAGGATTTCGCTGACTGGGAAGCGGCTGTCCGGGAGTTTGAGCAGATGTTCGACCGCGATCAACAGTGGATCTCGACCACGCTGGCCCTGGTCAGTCAGGGTGAAGGGGATGAAGCGTGGATCTTTTTTATCCAGTTGGCCGAATACCGCGCGGATATGCGGTGCATAGCTGTCGACGTCCGGGACCATGACGATAACGTCTCGGGGGCGCAGCGAGGGGTTGTCGCTAAAGCGCTGCAGCAGTTGGTCGTGGAGGATTTCCACTTCGCGCTGGGCGCTGTGGGCGATATGGAAACGGATCGAGCTGTCGTGCAGAAGATCAACAGCGGGCCAGCGTTCGCGGGTTTCGTTGAGCGGGCGCAGCTCGAGGATATCGTCCTGCAACTGGTTGAGGATTGTGGTCGGCTCGCTGTCGCTGAACAGGTCGATACGACCGTCGCGGAACGCTGAGCGGTAGCTGTTGGGATCGTCGTAGCTGTCCAGCAGGTTGATGTAGTCGCGACCTTGCTTGCCCCAGGCGGCCAACAGTGGGTGGGCGTGCTGGTGCAAGGTTTGCGGGTCGATGGTGACGGGCATCCCGGTCTTGCGCGCCTGGCGTTTGTATTCGTTTCTCAGCAGGTCTTTATCGGCAACGATGTCGGACCAGTGGTGACGGCAAGGGTTGTGTACGCAGAGCAATACCTGGCTGAAACGCGCCAGGCCGGCTAGAGCCTCAAGGGCCTGGGCCGGCAAGGAAGAAATGCCAAACACAATGACTCGGGACGGCAGGCCTTGCGGGGCGGTCGCCAGGTGATTGATACGTTCGATAAAACGCTGATGGACACCGGCCCGGCTCTGCGCCATACCTTCCTCCCCGACATCCAGCAGCAACGCCCGCCATAGCTCGGCCTGCCAGCAGTTCGCGGGGCTCAGAGCCTTGGCCTCGCCTCGGACATTGCGCAGTTGGTGACGGCCAGCAGCCCAGTCCTCCAGCCAGTCTGCGCGGTAAACCTGATATTGGTCGAACAGGTCGGCCAGGCGCTCTGCCAGTTGGTAGCGTTTGCGCAGGTCGGTGTCATGGGTGAGGAAGCGTTGCAGGGGCTCGAAGTGCGGTTGGTCGATCAGCTCGGGCAATAGGCGCATAAGACGCCAGGTCAGCGGGGCTTTATCCAACAGGGATTTGACCGGGATTTCGTCACGGCCCAGCACCATGCGATAGAGCTGCCACATGAAACTGCCAGGCAGTTGCACGTCGATCGCAGCGGCGATGCCGCAGCCACCCATATCGTCATCTTCCGGATCTTCAGCAAGCGCCAATTTGAGCCATTGCGCGATACCGTTGCTTTGCACCAGGGCGATTTCGTTTTCCAGGGGAGCCAGTGGGTAACGGCGCATCCAACTGACAACCAGGCTGCGCAGTTCATCCAGGCGATTGCCGTGGACGACCATGAATCCAGCGCTGAGGGACGTTGCATCCGGCATAACGGCTTCCTTGGGAAAAGCAAAATCGAGGGAGGGACTTTAGCATTGAAGGCGGGTGCAAGCTGCAAGCAGCCCCTTTCCGAGCGCCAAAAACAAAACCCCAACTGCTTTCGCAATTGGGGTTTCGGAATTTAATCTTGACGATGACCTACTCTCACATGGGGAAACCCCACACTACCATCGGCGATGCATCGTTTCACTGCTGAGTTCGGGATGGGATCAGGTGGTTCCAATGCTCTATGGTCGTCAAGAAATTCGGGTACTGAGTCGTGACCAGTTGGCCTCGCTTCAGCAAATTGGGTATGTAATAGAATTCGGTGTTTTGTGAGAATCGAACTTTCGGTTCATTTCGTCTTCACACACCGCAATCTGATGCTCTTTCGAGTAGTCAAATTGCTTGGGTGTTATATGGTCAAGCCTCACGGGCAATTAGTATTGGTTAGCTCAACGCCTCACAGCGCTTACACACCCAACCTATCAACGTCGTAGTCTTCGACGGCCCTTCAGGGAACTCAAGGTTCCAGTGAGATCTCATCTTGAGGCTAGTTTCCCGCTTAGATGCTTTCAGCGGTTATCTATTCCGAACATAGCTACCCGGCAATGCCACTGGCGTGACAACCGGAACACCAGAGGTTCGTCCACTCCGGTCCTCTCGTACTAGGAGCAGCCCCTCTCAAATCTCAAACGTCCACGGCAGATAGGGACCGAACTGTCTCACGACGTTCTAAACCCAGCTCGCGTACCACTTTAAATGGCGAACAGCCATACCCTTGGGACCGGCTTCAGCCCCAGGATGTGATGAGCCGACATCGAGGTGCCAAACACCGCCGTCGATATGAACTCTTGGGCGGTATCAGCCTGTTATCCCCGGAGTACCTTTTATCCGTTGAGCGATGGCCCTTCCATACAGAACCACCGGATCACTAAGACCTACTTTCGTACCTGCTCGACGTGTCTGTCTCGCAGTCAAGCGCGCTTTTGCCTTTATACTCTACGACCGATTTCCGACCGGTCTGAGCGCACCTTCGTACTCCTCCGTTACTCTTTAGGAGGAGACCGCCCCAGTCAAACTACCCACCATACACTGTCCTCGATCCGGATAACGGACCTGAGTTAGAACCTCAAAGTTGCCAGGGTGGTATTTCAAGGTTGGCTCCACGCGAACTGGCGTCCACGCTTCAAAGCCTCCCACCTATCCTACACAAGCAAATTCAAAGTCCAGTGCAAAGCTATAGTAAAGGTTCACGGGGTCTTTCCGTCTAGCCGCGGATACACTGCATCTTCACAGCGATTTCAATTTCACTGAGTCTCGGGTGGAGACAGCGCCGCCATCGTTACGCCATTCGTGCAGGTCGGAACTTACCCGACAAGGAATTTCGCTACCTTAGGACCGTTATAGTTACGGCCGCCGTTTACCGGGGCTTCGATCAAGAGCTTCGCGTTAGCTAACCCCATCAATTAACCTTCCGGCACCGGGCAGGCGTCACACCCTATACGTCCACTTTCGTGTTTGCAGAGTGCTGTGTTTTTAATAAACAGTCGCAGCGGCCTGGTATCTTCGACCGGCATGAGCTTACGGAGCAAGTCCTTCACCCTCACCGGCGCACCTTCTCCCGAAGTTACGGTGCCATTTTGCCTAGTTCCTTCACCCGAGTTCTCTCAAGCGCCTTGGTATTCTCTACCCAACCACCTGTGTCGGTTTGGGGTACGGTTCCTGGTTACCTGAAGCTTAGAAGCTTTTCTTGGAAGCATGGCATCAACCACTTCGTCACTCAAAGAGTAACTCGTCATCAGCTCTCGGCCTTAGAATCCCGGATTTACCTAAGATTCCAGCCTACCACCTTAAACTTGGACAACCAACGCCAAGCTGGCCTAGCCTTCTCCGTCCCTCCATCGCAATAACCAGAAGTACAGGAATATTAACCTGTTTTCCATCGACTACGCTTTTCAGCCTCGCCTTAGGGACCGACTAACCCTGCGTCGATTAACGTTGCGCAGGAAACCTTGGTCTTTCGGCGTGGGTGTTTTTCACACCCATTGTCGTTACTCATGTCAGCATTCGCACTTCTGATACCTCCAGCAAGCTTCTCAACTCACCTTCACAGGCTTACAGAACGCTCCTCTACCGCATCATCCGAAGATGATACCCGTAGCTTCGGTGTATGGTTTGAGCCCCGTTACATCTTCCGCGCAGGCCGACTCGACTAGTGAGCTATTACGCTTTCTTTAAAGGGTGGCTGCTTCTAAGCCAACCTCCTAGCTGTCTAAGCCTTCCCACATCGTTTCCCACTTAACCATAACTTTGGGACCTTAGCTGACGGTCTGGGTTGTTTCCCTTTTCACGACGGACGTTAGCACCCGCCGTGTGTCTCCCATGCTCGGCACTTGTAGGTATTCGGAGTTTGCATCGGTTTGGTAAGTCGGGATGACCCCCTAGCCGAAACAGTGCTCTACCCCCTACAGTGATACATGAGGCGCTACCTAAATAGCTTTCGAGGAGAACCAGCTATCTCCGAGCTTGATTAGCCTTTCACTCCGATCCACAGGTCATCCGCTAACTTTTCAACGGTAGTCGGTTCGGTCCTCCAGTTAGTGTTACCCAACCTTCAACCTGCCCATGGATAGATCGCCCGGTTTCGGGTCTATTCCCAGCGACTAGACGCCCTATTAAGACTCGCTTTCGCTACGCCTCCCCTATTCGGTTAAGCTCGCCACTGAAAATAAGTCGCTGACCCATTATACAAAAGGTACGCAGTCACCCAACAAAGTGGGCTCCCACTGCTTGTACGCATACGGTTTCAGGATCTATTTCACTCCCCTCTCCGGGGTTCTTTTCGCCTTTCCCTCACGGTACTAGTTCACTATCGGTCAGTCAGTAGTATTTAGCCTTGGAGGATGGTCCCCCCATATTCAGACAAAGTTTCTCGTGCTCCGTCCTACTCGATTTCATGACTAAGAGATTTTCGCGTACAGGGCTATCACCCACTATGGCCGCACTTTCCAGAGCGTTCCGCTAATCTCAAAGCCACTTAAGGGCTAGTCCCCGTTCGCTCGCCACTACTAAGGGAATCTCGGTTGATTTCTTTTCCTCAGGGTACTTAGATGTTTCAGTTCCCCTGGTTCGCCTCTTACGCCTATGTATTCAGCGTAAGATAACCATCTTATGATGGCTGGGTTCCCCCATTCAGACATCTCCGGATCAAAGTCTGTTTGCCGACTCCCCGAAGCTTTTCGCAGGCTACCACGTCTTTCATCGCCTCTGACTGCCAAGGCATCCACCGTATGCGCTTCTTCACTTGACCATATAACCCCAAGCAATCTGGTTATACTGTGAAGACGACATTCGCCGAAAATTCGATAATACTCAAAACTGAGTAACTCACAAATTTTACCTTAGCCTGATCCGTTACCAGTGAAAGTAACGTTCAGTCTATCTTTCTATCACATACCCAAATTTTTAAAGAACGAACTAGTCAAAGACTAGAAATCAACATTCACCATCACAACGATGGAATGCTCATTTCTAAGCTTTATACAAACAGAAGCAGTAGTGGTGGAGCCAAACGGGATCGAACCGTTGACCTCCTGCGTGCAAGGCAGGCGCTCTCCCAGCTGAGCTATGGCCCCGTATTTCTACAGGCGTTTCCCACACAAAATTGGTGGGTCTGGGCAGATTCGAACTGCCGACCTCACCCTTATCAGGGGTGCGCTCTAACCAACTGAGCTACAGACCCAATTTCGGGCTGCTTCTTTCGTCTTCTTCAATGAATCAAGCAATTCGTGTGGGAACTTATGGAGCAGCTGATGTCGTCGATTAAGGAGGTGATCCAGCCGCAGGTTCCCCTACGGCTACCTTGTTACGACTTCACCCCAGTCATGAATCACACCGTGGTAACCGTCCTCCCGAAGGTTAGACTAGCTACTTCTGGTGCAACCCACTCCCATGGTGTGACGGGCGGTGTGTACAAGGCCCGGGAACGTATTCACCGCGACATTCTGATTCGCGATTACTAGCGATTCCGACTTCACGCAGTCGAGTTGCAGACTGCGATCCGGACTACGATCGGTTTTGTGGGATTAGCTCCACCTCGCGGCTTGGCAACCCTCTGTACCGACCATTGTAGCACGTGTGTAGCCCAGGCCGTAAGGGCCATGATGACTTGACGTCATCCCCACCTTCCTCCGGTTTGTCACCGGCAGTCTCCTTAGAGTGCCCACCATTACGTGCTGGTAACTAAGGACAAGGGTTGCGCTCGTTACGGGACTTAACCCAACATCTCACGACACGAGCTGACGACAGCCATGCAGCACCTGTCTCAATGTTCCCGAAGGCACCAATCTATCTCTAGAAAGTTCATTGGATGTCAAGGCCTGGTAAGGTTCTTCGCGTTGCTTCGAATTAAACCACATGCTCCACCGCTTGTGCGGGCCCCCGTCAATTCATTTGAGTTTTAACCTTGCGGCCGTACTCCCCAGGCGGTCAACTTAATGCGTTAGCTGCGCCACTAAGAGCTCAAGGCTCCCAACGGCTAGTTGACATCGTTTACGGCGTGGACTACCAGGGTATCTAATCCTGTTTGCTCCCCACGCTTTCGCACCTCAGTGTCAGTATCAGTCCAGGTGGTCGCCTTCGCCACTGGTGTTCCTTCCTATATCTACGCATTTCACCGCTACACAGGAAATTCCACCACCCTCTACCATACTCTAGTCAGTCAGTTTTGAATGCAGTTCCCAGGTTGAGCCCGGGGATTTCACATCCAACTTAACTAACCACCTACGCGCGCTTTACGCCCAGTAATTCCGATTAACGCTTGCACCCTCTGTATTACCGCGGCTGCTGGCACAGAGTTAGCCGGTGCTTATTCTGTCGGTAACGTCAAAACAGCAAAGTATTAATTTACTGCCCTTCCTCCCAACTTAAAGTGCTTTACAATCCGAAGACCTTCTTCACACACGCGGCATGGCTGGATCAGGCTTTCGCCCATTGTCCAATATTCCCCACTGCTGCCTCCCGTAGGAGTCTGGACCGTGTCTCAGTTCCAGTGTGACTGATCATCCTCTCAGACCAGTTACGGATCGTCGCCTTGGTGAGCCATTACCCCACCAACTAGCTAATCCGACCTAGGCTCATCTGATAGCGCAAGGCCCGAAGGTCCCCTGCTTTCTCCCGTAGGACGTATGCGGTATTAGCGTCCGTTTCCGAACGTTATCCCCCACTACCAGGCAGATTCCTAGGCATTACTCACCCGTCCGCCGCTCTCAAGAGAAGCAAGCTTCTCTCTACCGCTCGACTTGCATGTGTTAGGCCTGCCGCCAGCGTTCAATCTGAGCCATGATCAAACTCTTCAGTTCAAACATCTTTGGGTTTTTAAGAAACCCTAAACTTGGCTCAGCAATCGTTGGTTACATCTTTGATTTCTCGCGGAGTAACTTGTGATGCTGATAATCTTGTTGACTATCAGTCTGACTCCACAAGCACCCACACGAATTGCTTGATTCAGTTGTTAAAGAGCGGTTGG